>NZ_JBFTJR010000002.1:0-151057 GCF_056395525.1 Caulobacter sp. 10L414 | reverse complement strand
CCCCTCAGTCGCTCCGCGACAGCTCCCCCAGAGGGGGAGCATCTTCCTACGGCAACGGCCTTGGCTTGCGGTCTTCGCCGATGGCGACGAAGGTGAACACGCCTTGGGTCACCTTGTGGGCCTTCTCGCCGTCGCGGCGGCGGCGCCAGGCCTCGACCTCGACCTTCAGCGAGGTGCGCCCGGTGTGGATGATGCGGGCGAAAAGGCTGACCTCGTCGCCGACGAACACCGGGCTGATGAACACCATGCCGTCGACGGCGATCGTGGCGCAGCGGCCGGCCGCCCGGTGAAAGGCGATCGAGGCCGCGGCCAGGTCCATCTGCGACAGCAGCCAGCCGCCGAAGATATCGCCTTCGGGGTTGGTGTCGGACGGCATGGCGATGGCCCGCAGCACCGGCGGGTCGTGCGGCCATTCGGCGGCTTCCCACGCCTTGGCGAGGGTCTCGGCGCGGGGGCCGGAGAGCGAGGAATCGTCCATCTCGGCTAGTCGGCCTTAGTGGCCGCTCGGGCCTTCATAGACGCCGGGAGCCAGGCGTTCGTCCTCGTCGTGGCCGGCATGCTCGGCGGCGATGAAGCGACGGTCGCAGTAGGGGCAGTCGACCGAGCCGGCCGCGCCCATCTCCAGCCACACGCGCGGATGGCCCAGCGCGCCGCCGACGCCGTCGCAGGCGATGCGGTGCGAATGGACATGGACGATCTCGGGCGCCGGGCCGGCGACGGCGGCGACGTCCATGGCGGTGGGGGCGGTCGGAGCTTCGGACTTGGCCTTGGCCATGGGGGAACTACCTTCGAATTCTGAGCGCGGCCTTGGCTAGGCGGCGAACGAGGCATACCTATGCGACGCGTCGGTGCCGCGTCAATTCGACGAAGCCGCGCACGCCTCTGTTTTCAAAGCCTTCGGCCCCCGATTGGACGCTTCATGGACCTGCCTGCCTACGCGATCGAAGCCGAGGGCCTGTTCAAGACCTACCCCGCCACCAAGACCGCGCCCGAAAAGCGCGCGCTGAACGGCATCGACCTGAAGGTGCCGCGCGGCTCGATCTTCGGGCTCCTTGGTCCCAACGGGGCTGGAAAGTCGACCTTCATCAACATCCTGGCCGGCCTGACCCGCAAGTCGAGCGGCACGGTCAGGATCTGGGGCCGCGACATCGACGAGCGCCCGCGCGACGCCCGCGCCGCCATCGGCGTGGTGCCGCAGGAGCTGGCCGCCGACGTCTTCTTCACCCCGCGCGAGTCGCTCGAGGTGCAGGCCGGCTATTACGGCGTGCCCAAGAACGAGCGCCGCACCGACGAGCTGCTCAATGCGCTGGGCCTGGGCGACAAAGCCAACGCCTATGTCCGCCAGCTGTCGGGCGGCATGAAGCGGCGCCTGATGGTGGCCAAGGCCATGGTCCACCAGCCGCCGGTGCTGATCCTCGACGAGCCGACCGCCGGCGTCGACGTCGAGCTGCGCCGCCAGCTTTGGGAATATGTGAAGGGCCTGCACGAGCTGGGCGTGACCATCGTGCTGACCACCCACTACCTGGAAGAGGCCCAGGAGCTGTGCGACCAGATCGCCATCGTCAACCGCGGCGAGGTGGTGGTGTGCGAGCCGACCCCGACGCTCCTGGGTCGGATGGACATCCGCAACGTGGTGGTGACGCCGGAGAGCCCGCTGGCGACGCCCCCGGCGCTGGAAGGCTTCGAGACCAAGGGCCGCGCGGGCGGCGCCTTCTCGGTCAGCTACCGCACCGGCCAGTCCAGCGTCGAGCACGTGCTGGCCGCCGTGCGCGGCGCCGGCGTGTCGATCAAGGACATCGCGACGGAAGATCCGGACCTGGAGGACGTCTTCGTGTCGCTAACCTACGGCGATCCGAACGCCAAGGATCCGCTGAAGACGTAAGGTCGCCTCCCCCGGGAAACCTCTCCCATGGGGAGAGGCGGATCTGGGGCTGGGAGAGGCCTGCCTCTTAAGGCAGCGCCTTCACGAACGCCCGCACCACCGTCGCCGAGTTGTCCGCCGCCAGGCGCAGGAACACCGGGAACTGGTTGGTGGCCGGGTCGCCGCCGGCCAGGTCCGACAGGCTGCGGAAGGCGATGAACGGGGTCTTGTTCACATAGGCCACCTGCGCCACGGCGGCGCTTTCCATGTCGAGCACGCGGGCGCCGAAGGTCTTGTGGGCGTAGTCGCGGAAGGCGGCGTTGTCGACGAACACCGGGCCCGAGCCGCCGGCCCCGCCGACCACCACCTTGGGCGGCTTGGTCAGGCACTGGTCGGCCGCGCAGCGCTTCAAGGCCAGGCCCTCGACGCTCTTGCGCGCCAGGGCGATCAGCGCCGGATCGGCGGCGAACGACAGCCGGTCCTCAGGCTTGGCCGGGTCCTGCGTCACCGTCACCGCGCGCGGATGCATCATGCCGAAATTGGGCAGGTCGCTGACCAGGCCCGGCGTGGGGGCGAAGCCCCCCGGAACCTCGCGGGCATAGGCCATCTCCGAAGTCTGGGCCCAGGTCTCCGGCGCCACCACGTCGCCGACCTCGAGGTCGGGATCGGCCCCGCCGGCCACGCCCGAGAACACGATGCGGGTGACGTGGAAACGGTCGAGGGCCGCCTGGGTGGTCATGGCCGCGTTGACCATGCTGATCCCCGACAGGAACAACACCACCGGCTTGCCCTCCAGCGTGCCGGTGACGAAACGCGCGCCGGCCGCCGTGAACTCCTGCTTGCCCGAGGTCGCCGCCTCCAGCGCCGCCATCTCCGGCGGGAAGGCGCTGACCACGGCCGTGCGCGGCGCGGCGTCCAGCCGTTCGGCGGCGCTGGCGGCAAGGGGCGACAGCAGGACGGCCCAGGTCAGGGCGAGGGGCGCGGCGATACGCATGGGCGGAGGCTTCCGATGATCGATTCGGCGGCACCCTAGCCTCGGGCGCGCCATGGCCGGAAGGGCCGACGGCCAGGCTGTTGCATCGCCGGCCGCTTCCGACGATTTTCGCGCCGTTTTTAAGTGAGCGGGGCAGGCATGAGGGCTTGGATTCTAAGAACATTGGTCGTTTTGGCGGCCCTTCTGGGCGCGAGCGCTCCGGGGCTGGCCCAGGCCGCCTCCAAGCCGATCCCGATCAAGGTGGTGGTCGTCACCACCTTCGAGATCGGGGCGGATGCCGGCGACGTGGCCGGCGAGTTCCAGCCCTGGGTCGAGGGCTGGCCGCTGAAGCAAGAGATCAAGGTGCCGGGCATCCGCCACGTGGCCCGCTATTCCGACGACGGCGTGCTGGCCATCGTCAGCGACATGCGCGGCCGCACCCGTGAAAGCGTGGCGGCCCTGATCCTGTCGAACCAGTTCGACCTCACGAAAGCCTATTGGATCGTCAGCGGCATCGCCGGCGTCGATCCCGCCTCGGCCTCGGTCGGCAGCGCCGCCTGGGCCCGCTACGTCGTCGACGCCGACCCGATCTACGAGGTCGACGACCGCGAGATCCCGGCCGACTGGCCCTACGGCCTCTATTCCAACGACGCCGACCGCCCGAACGTGAAGGGCAAGGCCGAGGGTTCCAGCGCCATGGTCTGGACGCTGGACCGCGGCCTCGTCGACTGGGCCTACGACCTGACCAAGGGCTTGAAGCTGCCCGACAACCCCGACCTTGCGAAGCTGCGCGCCGGCTATGTGAAGGAGCCGCAGGCCCTGCGCCCGCCGTTCGTGCTGCAGGGCGACGCCCTGGGCGCGGTGCGCTTCTGGCATGGGACGCACCGCACCCAGTGGGCCCGCGACTGGGTCAAGCTCTGGACCGACGGCGCGGGGACCTTCACCATGAGCGACTGCGAAGACCAGGGGATCCTCGACGTGCTCGACGCCCACGCCGACAGCGGCCGCATCGACCGGCGCCGGGTCCTGGTGCTGCGCACGGCCAGCAACTACACCCGCCCGCCGCTGGGCGAGCCGACCTTCCCGCGCGTGCTGCACGACGACGGCGCCAAGGCCGCCTTCGAAGCCGAATTCCTGGTCGGGGGCGTCGTCGCCCGCGATCTCGTCAAGAACTGGGACCGCCACGCGCTGGCCCTGCCCCAGGTTGGAGCCCGATAAGCCATGCTCGAACGCCTCTTCAAGCTGCAGGCCCAGGGGACCAACGTCCGCACCGAGGTGCTGGCCGGCTTCACCACCTTCATGACCATGGCCTACATCGTCGTGGTCAACCCGGCGATCCTGGGCGAGACCGGCATGCCGATCGCCGCCGTCGCCGCCGCCACCTGCCTGGCCGCCGGCCTCGGCTCGATCCTGATGGGCCTGATCGCCAACTACCCGCTGGCCCTGGCCCCCGGCATGGGCCTCAACGCCTACTTCACCTACACCGTGGTCAAGGGCATGGGCGTGCCGTGGGAGACCGCGCTGGGCTGCGTGTTCATCTCGGGCGTGGCCTTCCTGATCCTGACCGTGGCCGGCATCCGCCAGATGATCGTGGCGGCCATCCCCCGGCCGCTGTTCTCGGCGGTCGCCGCGGGCGTCGGCCTGTTCATCGCCTTCATCGGTCTGAAAAGCGCCGGCGTCATCGTCGCCAACCCCGCCACCGCCGTGGCCCTGGGCGACCTGACCACGCCGTCGGCCGCCCTGGCCCTGATCGGCCTCGTGCTCATCGCCGCCCTGCAGGCCTGGCGAGTGAAGGGCGCGATCCTGATCGGCATCCTGCTGGCCGCCGTCGCCGGCTGGCTCCTGGGCCTGTCGAAGTTCACGCCCGGCGCCTACAGCCTGTCGGACCTGTCGGCGACCTTCTTCAAGATGGACGTCGGCGCGGCCCTGCACCTGCAGGGCGGCATGGGCATCGCCCTGCTCGAGATCATCTTCGTCTTCCTGTTCGTCGACCTGTTCGACAATGTCGGCACCCTGGTGGCCGTCACCAAGAAGGCGGGCCTGGTGGAGCCCGACGGCACGATCCCGCGCCTCAACCCCATCCTCACCGCCGACTCCGCCGCCACCATGATCGGCGCCGCGGCCGGCACCAGCACCGTCTGCAGCTACATCGAGAGCGCATCGGGCGTCACCGCCGGCGGCCGCACGGGCCTGACCGCCGTGGTGGTCGGGATCCTGTTCCTGATCACCCTGTTCTTCGCCCCGCTGGTGCAGGCCATCCCGGCCGCCGCCACCGCCCCGGCCCTCGTGCTGGTGGGCGCGCTGATGATCGGTTCGCTGGCCGAGGTCGACTGGGCCGATCCCACGGTGGCCATTCCGGCCTTCCTGACGGTGATCACGATCCCGCTGACCTTCTCGATCGCCAACGGCCTGGCGTTCGGCATCACCAGCTACGCCGTGCTCAAGGCCGTGACCGGCAAGCTGCGCAAGGGCGACTGGCTGCTCGTCATCCTCGCGGCGCTGTTCGTGATCCGCTTCGTCTATCTGGCGAAAGGCTGACCAAAACCCTTTGCGCGAGCGCGGCTTTCGGCTAAGACCGCGCTTCCGCAAGGCGGATGCACCCGTAGCTCAGCTGGATAGAGCGTTGCCCTCCGAAGGCAAAGGTCACACGTTCGAATCGTGTCGGGTGCGCCAGTCCTACTTGCCGAAAAATGCGCGCCCGTAGCTCAGCTGGATAGAGCATCAGACTACGAATCTGAGGGTCGGACGTTCGAATCGTTCCGGGCGCGCCACTTCGGTCTTGGACCGTAAATTCCCACGACAAGCCCAGTCACCGCGATCGTCGACCGCGGCGCCGTCATGCCCTGGGCTATCCGAACATCCCTTCCCCGCCCCTTGCCGCATGTCGGCAGGCAGGCCGCGCCTAGCGGTAGGAGAAGCCCTCGGCCGTGCCCTTCTGGCCGCCTCGGTCGGTCAGCTTGCCCTGGCCGTCGACGTCGAAGGCGTGGACGTCGAAGGACAGCGCGCCGTCGGCCGTGCCCGAGACGCGGTTCAGCTTGACGTGGAAGGCGCCGCCCCGGTCGCAGACGGCCGCAAAACGGTAGGCCGAGCGGTCGGCCGACAGGAACGCCAGGGCCGCCGGCGGCAGGGCGACGTTCTGGCCGTCGAGCTTCAGCAGGGGGGCGTCCGAGGTCGGGCGGCGGGCGCCGGCGCCCTGCAGCGCGAGGGTTCGGCCTTCGCACCGCGCCTCGAAGCCGGCGCTGAGAAGCTCGGGCGGGCGGGGCTCGGTGATCGTCAGCAGCGGGGGCTCGGCCTGGGCCGGGGCGAGCAGAGCGATCAGGGCGACGAGACTGGTCATGGACGGTGCTTTCCTCTCTCAAACACGGCGTGACTTGGGCGAACGGGCCCTCGGCGCTCAGGGCGCGGCGGGCGGTGCGAAGGCCTTCCGCGGCGCCAGACCGACCTGGCCGGCCTTGGCGTCGTACAGCACGGCGAAATCGTAGAACGGCAGGACCCCCGCGTTCAGCCCTTCCCACGGCAGGCTCGCCGGCGGCGTGGAGAACTGCAGGCGTGCGCCCGCCCCCCGGCCGATGACGAAGTCCTGGGAAGGCCCCGGCGCGTCCGGCGGCCCGAACGTCAGGCCCGCCTCGGCCCCCGCCGGCCAGTCGGAAGGCGTCTGCGGCGCGCGGGACACGAAGTTCAGGGTGGGGCCGCCGCTGTCGAGCAGGGTCGGGGCGCACAGGCGCGCCGCGCCGCTGGTCAGGCAGGCGGGAATGGCGTTGTCGGCCCAGTGGCCGCGCCCGCGCGGATCCTTCTGCAGGGAAAAGAGCGTGAACTTCGCACGCTCCTCGGGGCTGGGGTTGAGGATCAGCCTGCCCGGCGCGGCCTCGCCCGGCCGCGGCAGCAGCACGATCCAGGCCTGGTCGCGGGCGTGCGTCAGCGGGTTCTCGGCGTCGCTGGCGCGCAGGCCCGCGCCGAGGATGCCCTCGAAGCCGTTGGTGGGGCCGGACCCGCCGATCCTGAACCGCTCCGGCGGCAGGCCCGCGGCGGGACAGCTGGGGCGATCGGGCGCGCAGCCGACCGTGGCGGTCGCGCTGACGTCGGCCTCGGTCTCGAAACCGCCGATCGCCAGCCTGGTCCGCACCACCTGTCCCTCGAGCACCACGCCGTTGCGGTAGGCGTAGCGCTGGGCGCGCTGGCCCTTGCCGGCCGGCGCGGCCGTCGGCAGCAGGCGCAGGCCCGTCGAGCCGGTGTCGAGCATTACGTCGACCGGGGCGCGCCCCTCGATGGAGACCGGAACCGAGTATCGTATCGGCCCGCCCTCGAAGCGGTTCTGCCGGATTTCAATCTCCACCCGCCCCTCGGGCTGGGCGGACGCCAACGCGGCGATCAGAAGAAAAAGCGGCACGCTTCACAACTCGACCGTGAACAGGGCCAGTGCAGCCTAAGCGGTCTTTACTCAAAATACCACCTTGAGAAACAGGCCCGTTCTCGACGACCCTGGAGCTTCGAACCGTCCGAAAGACCCGCGTCCGACATGCCCGATCTTCACGACCTCTACGACGCCGCCCACGACTTTCCCCGCCGCGACGGCGCCCCTCGCCTGAGCTACGTCATCGCCAGCACGCCGCGCAGCGGAAGCACGCACCTGGCCGCCTGCCTCTGGCGCGCCGGCGACCTGGGCGCGCCGCTCGAATATCTCAATCCGCTGCACATCGAGCAGATGTCGCCGCGGCTGGGCGCAGCCGGCCGTCCCGACTACTGGCGCGCCCTGTGGGCGCTGCGCACCTCGCCCAACGGGGTCTTCGGCCACAAGCTGTTTCAGCCCTACTACGTGATGGCGGCCCGCGAGGAGCCCGGTTTCATGCCGATGCTGGCGGCCGACCTGACCGTGCACCTCTATCGTCGCGACAAGGTGGCCCAGGCCGTATCCCTGGCCCGGGCCCAGCAGACCCAGGCCTGGGCGTCGTGGGGCCAGGAGAACGGGCCGCCCGGCTACGACCGCGACCTCATCGGCCGCTGCCTGACCAGCATCGCGCGGCAGGAGCAGTGGTGGGCGACGGTCTTCGCCCTGGTCGGCGCGCCCAGCATCTCGATCGCCTACGAGGACTGCGTGGGCCGTGAGGACGAGGTGGCCGGCCAGATCAGGGCGGCGCTGGGCCTGCCCGAACGCGCCGACTGCCCTCCGGTGCGGATCCAGCCGCTGGCCCGCCAGGCCGACCAGACCAGCGCCGAATGGATCGAACGCTTCCGCGCCGAGGTGAACCAGCGCCTCGACGCCGCGGGCCGGCGCCGCGACCTCTCCGCGCTGGCCCGCGCCATCGCGCCGCCCTGAGGCCTTCGGAAGGCGGCCAGGCCGCCTTCCCCTTCCCCGCCTACAGCAGGCTGGGACCGTCGTGGGCCTTGCGGGCGCGCGACTTGAACACCAGCACGGTGCGCAGCGCGGGGCAGTCGCGGCTGGGCGTGCGGGCGGCGTGCGGGATGTCGCCCGGGAACACCGCCAGCCGGCCGGGGATCGGAAAGACCGAGCGGATCACGTCTCGGCCGCCCTGGTCGAAGAAGACCGTCTCGCCGCCCCAGTTGGCCTCCCACTGGGGGTGGGCGTAGTAGATGGTGGTGAAGTAGTCGGGCTGGGCGCTGTCGGTGTGCATGTGACCGTCGCCCCCGAACGTGTGGCCGTTGGCGTAGACCCGCACCGGCACGTGGTCGCCCACCACCTGGTCGCAGATCAGCTTCCACAGCGCGATCACCGGCGTGATCAGCGGGCGACCCAGAAGCTCCTTCTCGCAGTTGTCGAGGCTGTTCTCGTCGCCGCCGCCGAAGTGCGAGTGCCAGAAGCTGTGATTGACCTGGGTCGAGTTGGCCCGCCAGCCGTAACGCCAGATGTTCCGGTCCATCAGCCCCGAAAGCTGCAGCTGCAGGTCGGTCGGGACGATGCCCTCCAGCGTGCGGATCTCGCCGGCCCGCGGCGCGCCGATCGGCCCGCGCACGACGCGGGACGACGCATCGAAGCCGTAGGTGTCCGACAGCGCCTTGTGGCCGGCCTCGTCGAGCCAGGCCAGCAACCCGCGCAGGCGGGGCCCGGCGTCGGCCCGCTGGCGCGGCTGCATGCGGGGAAACTGTTCCAGCCAGTTGGCGGTGAAGATGTGCGCCAGGTCCTTCAGGTCGCTGCGCGCCACGGGCTCCTGGCGACCGTCCTGCAGCGTCAGCATGCCTGGGCCGCGCGGCGCCAGGGCCAGCATGAAGCTGCGCTTGGTCATGGCCCCGAACAGGTAGGCCAGCCGCTCGGCCCGCTCGCCGATCACCGCGGCCACGTCGCCGCGGCGGTCCAGCGTGAGGATGGCGCGCTGGAAGCTCTCTGTGCCGTAGACCGAATGGAACAGGCCCGCATCGCGCACCGCCTCGTCCACGCCCCAGGCTTCCAGCAGGGCCGCGGTGCCCTTCAGGTGGTCGAGCAGGACATGGCCGGAATGCCCCACGCCGCCAGCCCCGAACTGGCTGAGGAACTGCAGCTTGGCCTCGAAGGACGGCTCGGAGGGGGCGGCTTCCGGCGCGGGACGATCCAGAAGCGAGACGTCGGAAAGATCGCTCATTGGCTTACTCGGTTTGGGCGGGAGAAAGGGGGGAGGTCGGCCGACGCCGCGCGCGTCATGACAGGCAGTCGACCAGGACGAGGCCGCGGATGATCGTCCGCTCGCCCTCGTTCTTGCTGTAGAGCATGCTGAAGAACGACACCGTCTTGATCAGCAGCAGCGGATCGCCGTCCACCGGCAGCAGCCTCAGGTCCAGGCCGCGCGCCTTGGCCGATCTCTGCAGGCGCGCCAGGGCCGCGACGTCGGCGGTTCCGGCGCTCCATCGATAGAACAGCGCGCAGTCGAGATCGCCGGGATTGGGCTTGGGTCCGATCGCGCTGCCGCCGAGCAGGGCCGCGACGCCCTGCCCGCCGGCGTCGGAAAGCTCATCCAGGGTGACGGCCAGCTCGTCGATGAAGCGCTTGCGACGGGCCAGAGCCTGCCCCGCGACCAGGGCCGAGAGACTGACCAGATAGGGGGTGGCGTTGACCGGCGTGCTCTGCCGCTCGGTGGTCACGAAGGGCGGGAAATCAAGCGCCTCGGCCTGCCTGAAGCAGGACTCCATCACCTCGCGGAAGGTTTGCGGCGCCGCCGCCAGGCCGGTCACTTCGACGCCTCTGCGACAGGTCGAAGCTGAAGAAACAAGCTCGCTGACACGCCCCGCGGATCCTACGCCTGACGCCGCGCTCACCCGTGCGAGGTCGTCGATCAACGCCACTCTAGGTTTAATCTTGAATCGCGCGCAAGACGCCAAAAGGCAATTCTGAGTTGATTTCCACAGGCGCCGCCGAAAGGGGCCTTTCCGGCCGAAGATCGCCGGTCATGAGGAAGAGGCAGCGCTCGACGAAGCGGAACAGCGGCGCCCAGCGACCGTGCACCTCGGCCTCGCGCAGGGCCAGCGTCAGGCTGCCCCCCGAGAGGGTCGTCAGCTCGTGCAGGGGCGCATAGAAGGCCGGCCGGCCATAGGCGCGCCGGACCACCGCGCTGAACAGCATGCGCGCGGTGCGGCCGTTGCCGTCCTCGAAAGGGTGGCAGTTGGAGATCGCCGCCATGCCCACCGCCGCCCGGTAGAGGGCCGGAACGGTTGCCTCGCCCAGCCGGCCATGAACCAGCGCCAGGCGCTCGGCGATCTGCTCGGCCGGCGGAAAGGCGATCTGCTCGCCCTCGAGGTCGCGCTGCGTGCCCACCAGCCTGCGGCGGGGGCAGACCCGCCGCCCCAGCCCGTGGCTGGCCAGGGTGGCCAGGCCGCGCGTGAAGTCGTGGGGATCGTCGGCGACGATCGCATCGGCCAGGCGCTCGCCGAACTGGTCGAGCACCCGCCGCTCCCGCAGCGAGCGGCCGTCCTCGACGGGCCGGGGCGCGAGCCGGGCCGAGAAGCGCTCGGCCAGCGGATGGGAAAGGCCGAGCTCGGCCGGATAGCCGGCGCCGGTCGCCAGCGGCCTGGTCGCCAGCCACGCCTCGGTCCTGGCTTCCATCTCGGGCGGGGCGGCGTTCAGATGCTGCTCGCCCAGCCGCACCAGGGCGATGGTCTCGTCCGACGCCGCGCGCCACTCGGGCCAGGCAAACAGCGAACGCCGGCGCAGGCCCACGTTCAGGGCCCGTCCTGCGACGCCGGCGGCAAGGCCAGCGACCGGTCCGGCCGCCCCCCGGACCGGGCGACGACCGTCTCGATCGGCGCGGGATCCGAAGCGCCGATCGAGTCCACCTTGTCGAGCACATGGACCCAGGGCGCATGGAAGGCGCGCCGCCGCGTGGGCGAGATCTCCTGCAGCCCCGGCACGAAGTCAATGAACCGCAGCTCGCCCATCGCCGCCAGCAGCGCGGTCGAGGCGACGTATTCCTGATAGGTGGTCTCGACCAGGCCGAACTTGGCGTCGCGCAGCTCCTGCTCGGCGTTCAGCACCTCCAGCACGGTGCGGAGGCCCAGCCGCTGCTCTTCCTTGACGCTGTCATAGGCCGTCTGCTGGGCCCGGATCTCCAGCCGGCGCGCCGAGACCGTGGCGCGGGCCGCCGCCAGCTGGTTCCAGGCCTGCGACACGCTGCGGATCGCCTGACGCCGGGCGTCGTCGATCAGCAGCTCGTCGCGCTGGCCCTGGGCCTCGGCCGCGACGATCCGTGATCGGACAGCCCCGTTCGGGAAGGGCTGACGAAAGACCAGGCCGGCCGTCGTGGCCCGCACGCTGTCGACCGGATTGAAGCTGTTGAGCGGCGACTCGGCGTTCTGCACCTGCAGCGACACCGTCGGCCGGGCCTGGGCCTTGGCCATCTCCAGTCGAGCCTGCGTCTCCTGCAGGGTGTAGACGGCGATGCGCAGGTTGCGATTGTTGCGCTCGGCCCGGCTCAGGGCGTCGTCGATGGTCGCCGGCAGGTTGGGCGTCACCGGCGGCGGCGCCAGTTCGCCGGGGTTCTGGCCGACCACCGCCAGATAGTCGCCGCGGCTCTGGGCCAGCTGCCCTTCCCGGGCCAGCAGGCGCGCGCGCGCCGCGGCCAGGCGCGCCTCGGCCTGCGAGCGATCGGTGATCGTCACCTCGTAGAGCGCGAACTTGGCCTCGGTCTCGCTCAGCTGCTGTTCGAGCACCTGGACGTTCTCGCGGGCGATGGCCACGCCCTCCTCGTCGCGCCGGACCGCCGAGAACGCGACGACCAGGGCCTGCAGGATCTGCTGCTCCGATTGCAGCAGCGCCTCGCGGCCCGAGGCGGCCTGCGCCAGGGCCAGCTTCAGGCTGGCATGGCCCGCGCCGCCCAGATAGAGCGGCTGCTCGAGCGAGAACTGGTCGGAAGCATAGCTCGCCTCGACGTCCAGGTCGGGAACGTCGGTGCGCGTCCTTGAGAACCGCGCCGACGCGGTGGGCGCAAACGCGCCGAGCGCCTGGTGGTAGGCCTCCTGCACCGCGCGCAGCTGGGCGCGCTGGGCCAGGAGCTGGGGGTTGCCCTCGTAGACCAGCGAGGCGGCCTCGGCCAGGGTCTCGGCCCCTGCCCCGCCGGCCACGCCCAGCAGGCCGCTGGTGATGACGCCCAACAGCCACCCTCGCGCGAAGGGTCTGCGCCTTGCGGTCTTGCCCATGCCGATCAAGCCGCGTTCACGGGGGGCTGCTCGCCCTCGGCCGGGCCGGTCGACGACACCCGCGTCATGCGCCGGTCGGCGATCGCCGTGCCGTCCTGGATCATGATCACCCGATCGGCCGCCGCGATGGTCTCGGGCCTGTGCGCGACGACCAGGCGCGTGATCTTCAGGTTCGACAGCGAGGTGTTGACCAGCCGCTCGCGCGCCACGTCCAGGTGCGAGGTGGCCTCGTCCAGGATCAGGATGCTGGGCTGGCGATAGAGGGCGCGGGCCAGCAGGACGCGCTGCTTCTGCCCGCCCGACAGCGACGAGCCCATGTCGCCGACGAAGGTCTCTGTCCGCATCGGCATGCGGTTGACGTCTTCCTCAAGCCCGGCCAGCCGCAGGCACTCGTTGACGCGGTCGATGTCGACCACCTCGTCGAAGAAGGTCACGTTGTCGGCGATCGACCCCGAGAGCAGTTCGTCGTCCTGCAGCACCACGCCGATGTTCCGGCGCACGCCGCGCGGCCCCCAGGCGCTGAGGGGCATGTCGTCGATGCACACCTGCCCGTAGGTCGCCGGATAGAGGCCGCACAGCACCTTCATCAAGGTCGACTTGCCCGAGCCGGAGGGGCCGACGACGGCTACGAACTCGCCGGGCTCGATGGTGAAGGTCAGGTTGCGCAGCACCGCCGGCTCGTGCGGGGCGTAGGTGAACCCGACCCCTTCCAGGCTGACCTTGCCCTTCATCTCGGGCAGGCCGCTGGTCGACTTCTCGATGTCGGCCTCGGTCGGGGTCAGCACGATGTCGGCCAGGCGGAAGGTGTAAAGGTCGAGCATCTTCCAGGCCACGCCCTGCTCGATCAGGTTGGCGCCGCGGTCGAGGAACTGGGTGTGGTAGGCCATGAAGGCGTACAGCACGCCGATCGACATCTGGTCGGTCATGATCATGCGCGCGGCCAGATAGATGACCGCGATGCTGGCCAGCCCCCGGATCAGCCGCTGCACGCCGTTGATCCCGACATTGGCGAAGGCCGAAAGCTGGCTGGCGCGAATGCTGTCGGCCATGCGGTTGGACCAGTCGGCCTGGCGCTCGGGCTCGGCGCCCATGACCTTGATGGTCTGGATGGCGCGCAGGGTCTCGATGCGCTTGCCGTTCTCGGCGATGCTGGAGGTCAGCGCCTTGGCCGCATAGTTCATGGTCAGCGGGATCGAGATCAGCCGCACGACGAGATAGAGCAGCAGGCAGGCCACCGTGACCCCGGCCAGCACCGGCGCGAACACGAACATCATCACCGCCGTGGCCACCGAGAGCACGCCGTCGAGCATCACCGCGATCAGGCCGCCGGCGATCAGGTTGCGGATCGGGTCCAGTGCCTGGAAGCGCATCAGGGCGTCGGCCAGCCGCCGGCGCTGGAACCACGGCAGCGGCAGCCGGATCAGGTGGTGGAACAGCCGCTGGGTCATGTCCCAGTTCATCAGCGCCGACAGCTTCTGGGTGGCGAAGCCGCGGAGCGTCTCGGCCCCGACGTTGAAGATCGCGAACACGCCGAACCCGATGGCCAGGCCCGTCAGCAGGTCGAAGTCGCCTTTGAGGACGGCGTCGTCGACGACGAACTGCATGTAGAACGGGCTGACCAGGATGTAGGCCTGCAGCACCAGCGACAGCACCACCACCTGGCCCAGCCCGCTGCCCAGGCCCGGGGCCCAGCGCACCACGCTCCACATGTTCAGGGGCGAGCGCTCGCGGCGGCGCTGGAAGGCCGGCGTCGGCGACAGCTCCAGGGCCGCGCCGGTGAACTTCTTGTCCAGGTCCTTGAGGCTCACCTTCACGTGGCCGCGGCGAGGATCGAAGATCTTGGCGGAGTCGCGCTTGACGCTGATCAGCACGACGAAGTGCGACAGCCCCCAGTGCAGGATGGCGGGGCACTTCACGTCGACCAGTTCGTGCGGATCGCAGCGCAGGGGCCTAGCCGACATGTTCATCGAGCCGGCCAGGTCGATGATGTCCTTGAAGGACATGCCGCGCGACGACATGGGGAAGCGCTTACGCAGGGTCGCCAGGTCGGTCTCGTCGCCGAAGATCTGCGACACCGCCGCCAGGCACGACAGGCCGCACTCCGCCGCCTCGGTCTGCTGCAGTCTGTAGTCGGGTGTCATGGCTACTGGGCTTTCGAACGCGCGCGCATGGCCAGGATGGGATCGAACAGCGCATCGATGAGCGAGTGGCGATCCAGGACGATCTCCGCCTGCAGCCGCATGCCGGGCATCAGCGGCCATTCGCGGCCGTAGGCGGCGACGCTCTGGCGATCCAGCTTGGCGACGATCCGGTACAGGGCCTCCTTCGACTCCGGCCCGGCCACGCCGGCGGGCTGGTCGGCGGGCGCGACCGGCGCGTCTGAGATCTCGGTTATGGTCGCGCCGCCCACGCCGAAGCGCTGGTAGGGGAAGGCGTCGTAGAGCAGCCTGACGCGGTCGCCCTTGCGCACGAAGCCCACCGCCTTGGACGGCACCCACAGTTCGGCCGTCTGGTGAGCGTTGGTCGGCAGCAGGATGGCCAGCTGCCCGCCCGGCGCAGCGGTCTGGCCGGGGCGCGCGGCCAGGGCGGCCACGCGACCGGCCCGCTCGGCGGTCAGGATGATCTGCCCCTCGCTGGCCAGGGCCGCCCGGCGCTCGAACAGTTCGGCGCGGGCCTTGGCGATGTCGGCCTGGGCCGAGGCGCCCTCGGCCTGGGCCCGCCGCGTCTCGATCCTGGCCTGCAGCAGGCTGGTGCGCGCCTCGACCAGCTGGCGCTCCAGGTTGGCGACGCTGATCTTGGCTTCCAGCAGGCTGTCTTCGCGCTGGCGCAGCTGGATCGCCGGCATCAGCCGCTTTTCGAACAGCTCGCGCGCCGAGGCCACGCTCTGCTCGTTCAGCGCCTGGCGGCCGCGCTGCAGGTCCAGCTGCTGCTCCAGCTGGCCGATGTTGGCGACCAGCCCGTCCTGCTTGGCCAGGCTGTAGGCCTCGGTCTGCTGGGCGCTGGCCCGGCGCGCTTCGGCCTGGGCGCCGATCGCCTGCTCCTGCTGGGCGGTGGCGGCCGAATAGAGGCCCGAGACGTGACCGCCCTCGACGGTGGCGTCCAGCGCGATCTTCATCAGCGGCGCGCCCGCCGTGATCGCCTGGCCGTCCTTGACGTAGACCTCCGAGATCACGCCGGCGCGGGTCGTGGTCAGCTTGATGGCGCCGGCGTCCGGCTGGATCAGTCCGGGCGCGCGCTCGACGCGGGAATAGCGGGTGAGGATCAGGAAGGCGAAGCCGGCGACCAGCAGCGCGCCCATGAAGCCGGTCAGCAGCCAGCTGCTGACGCCGAACGTGCCGCCGGGCGATCCGATGCGCGAACGGGCGGCCTCGACGGCGCGCTCGCGAAACAGAGGCGACGGCTTGGCGTCGTCGGCCGGGGGCGGATGCATCGGGGAACCGATATTCTTCACGACCCGCTCGCCGCCCGGGTTGCACGCCGCAGCAAGCCCTTGGCGACCAACGCAGCTGAACCCAAACTCACGCTCAAACCCCCGATCAAGACCATCGGCTAACTTCCGACGACGCGTCCTTGCGAAACACCCTAAGTGTGCATTTCAGCAATAATCAACACAAAGTAGCGTCGGCGCGGCAACCTTTCTGTCAGCGCCCGGCGACCGGCTGTTGCAGCCGCTCGCGCATGGCGCGCGCGAGGTTCAGCGCGCCGGCCACCGGAGCGGACCAGTCGCCGAGCGCGGCCTGCTGGAAAACCTCGGTCTGACCGTACCAGAGCGTGGCCCCGCCCCCGCGACGCCAGCGCCAGTCGACGCTGGCGGCGGCCAGCAGCAGCGCGGTTCGCCGCCCCATGCCGCCGGCCAGGTGGGCCACGGCGGTGTCGACGCTGACCACCAGGTCGAGGTCGGCGATCACCCGCGCGGTGTCGGTCAGCGACGCCGAATCGTCGAGCGGGGTGAGCATCCGGGCCGCTTGCGGGGTGGCGGCGATCTGGGCCGCCCCGGGACCGATCTGCAGGCTGACCACCTGCAGGTGCGGCATGGACAGCAGGGGCGCGAAGGCGGCCAGCGGGGCCGAGCGGCGGGCGTCGTGCGGGTGGTCGGGATTGCCCTGCCAGCTGAGGCCGACGCGCAACGGCCCCGGCCGGCGATCGCCCGCGGGCGCGAGGTCCTGGAAGAGATAGGGCGGACGGACGAGGTCGGCCTCGTGGTCCAGCCCCAGCAGCGCCGGCAGGCTCATCAGGCAGCACCATCGCCCGGCCCGCGACGTCAGCGGCCGGCCCAGCGGCGAGAAGTCGGGCGCGTTGCTCAGGCTGGCGATCGCCGGCTCCAGATACGGCCGGCCGACAACGGTGACGGCGACCCCGCGCCGGACCAGGTCGGGCAGGAAGCGCGCGAACTGCAGGGTGTCGCCCAGCCCCTGCTCGGGAAACACCAGCAGTTCTTCGGGGACGGGCTCGCCCCGGCGCCAGCGCTCGACCGAGCGCCCGCTCTCCTTGCCGCGCAGCTCGGCGAAGGGGGTCAGGCGCAGGGCCTCGAGGCGATGCTCCATGTCGCCCCAGCCGTCGCGCCAGTCGCCCAGCCGCAGGCGGGCCAGACCCCGGTTCATCAGCATTTCCGGCGACGCGCCGGGCTCCACCGCCAGGGCGTAGGCCCGCTCGGCGGCGTCGGCCTGGCCCCAATAGGCCGCGTAGGCGCCGAAGGCCGAAGCCATCTTGGGCGGCACGCGGTGCCTGGAGGTGATGTCGTCGAACAGTCGCGCGCTCGCCTCGAAACCGGCCTCGCGCATGCTCCGGGCGAGCGCCTCGCCGAGGTTGCGGGGCGCGATGGGCAACGGCGCTGGCGTCAACGGAATCCCCTCTCGAAGCCGACAACCTATGGGCGTACATGAGTCTTTGGCAACCGGATTGTCGGCGTCGTCCACAGCGCCGCCCTCGATCACAGAGACGTGATAATGCAACCATAAAATGTTCTCTGTGAAATACGCGGAAAGCATGCGTCAAAGAGCGCGTCGCCCAGGAAGGGCGAGGCTCCAGACAGGTGTGATGAATGCGTGAGCTGACCTTGGAAGAGCTTGAACTGATCAGCGGCGGTATCGATACGCTCGAGACGATCACGGTCACGGGCACCCGCGACGGCGACGGCTGGGATGGCTGGGACGGCTGGTGGGACGGCGGCTATGACGGCGGCGACGGCGGGTACGACGGCGGCGGCGGCGACGGCGGCGATCCCCCGGCCGAGGAGTATCCGCCGTGCGTCGAAGCCTCGCCCGAGGGCGTGGCGCCGGGCGCGATCCTGGACGCGGCCCGCAACGCGGCCAGCCAGATCGCGGCCGGCAACGACGAGACCTACGAGTACGGCGCGCTCATCTACGAGCTCAACGGCGTTGTCGGCGTGGGCAACATCTACACGCAGAACAACACCGGCCAGGTCCAGATCGGCGCCGGCGGCGTGCCGGACGGCGCCCGCATCGTGGGCTACATCCACAACCACCCGGACGTGGGCGGCATCGACGACCGCACGCCTTCCGACCACGCCGGCGGCGACTGGGATCAGTACAATGGCCTGATCAACAGCACCTCGCTGCCGCGCGGCATCACCGCCGACCCGAACATGCTGCTGTTCATCTACACCAACGAAGACGGCAAGGTCCGCGCCTACGACAAGACCGACGAAGGCACGACCACCGCCAGCTGCGCCGTCTGACGCGCTCAGCCTGATGCGGACGGCGAGCCRCACTTTCGGCTCGCCGTTTCGCGCCAAATGCGTATTTTTATAACTGCAACCCAGGATAACGATATTGTTATCGCGCGGCCCGCATAGGCGCCTCGCAAGCTCGACCTTGGCATGCATGATTTCACAACACCCGCTTTGAGGGTGTTTCCAGACAGGTGGATTCTGTATGCGTGAGTTGACCCTAGAAGAGCTCGACTTCGTCACCGGCGGCGCCGACGAAGTCGACGGCATCACCGTCACGGCCGACGGCGGCGACGGCGACGGCTGGGACGGCTGGTGGGACGGCGGCGACGGCGGCGACGGCTGGTGGGATGGCGGTGACGGCGGCGTCGGTCCCGACGGCGGCGGCGACGGCATCACCGAAGAATATCCGCCCTGCGTCGAGGCTTCGCCCGAGGGCGTGGCGCCGGGCGCGATCCTCGACACGGCCCGCTCGGCGGCCGCTCAGATCGCCGCCGGCAACGACGAGACCTTCGAGTACGGCGCGCTCATCTGGGAGCTCAACGGCACGGTCGGCATGGGCGCCATCTACACCCAGAACGACACCGGCCAGGTCCAGATCGGCTCCAGCGGCGTGCCGGACGGCGCCCGCATCGTCGGCTACGTCCACAACCATCCGGACGTCGCCGGCGTCGACGACCGCACGCCGTCGAACCACGTGGGCGGCGACTGGGACCAGTACAACGCCCTGGTCAACAGCACCACGCTGCCGCGCGGCATCACCGCCGATCCGAACATGCTGCTGTTCATCTACACCAACGAAGACGGCAGCCTGCGCGCCTACGACAAGACCGACGAAGACACCGAAACCGCCAGCTGCGCCGTCTGACGCGCGCAACTGCCGTTTCATGAGACGGGCGACGAGCCGGGCTTCGGCTCGTCGCCTTTACGGCGGGGCGAAGCCCCCTGGGAGCCATCCAAAAATAGGCGTTGTCGGCGCGGCGGGTTTGGCCCTAGCGATTGCGCATGACCGTTTCCGTGCTGTTCGTCTGCCTGGGCAACATCTGTCGCTCGCCTCTGGCCGAGGCCGCCTTCCGGCAGGAAGCCGAGCGGCGGGGGCTGGACGTCGTTGTGGATTCGGCCGGCACCGGCGGCTGGCACGCGGGCGATCCGCCCGACCGGCGGGCGCAGGCGACGGCCCGGCGGCACGGGGTCGAGATCGGCCACTATGCGGCCCGCCAGGTGACGGCGGCCGATTTCGAGCGCTTCGACCACGTTGTGGCGCTGGACCTCGACAATCTGCGCAACCTGCGGCGGCTGGCGCCGGCGGGAAGCCCCGCGCGGCTGAGCCTGCTGCTCGACCATGTCGACGGACGCGCCGGCCAGGCCGTGGCCGATCCCTATTACGGCGAAGACGCCGGCTTCGAGATCACCTGGGCCGACGCCGTTGCGGGGGCCCGTGGCCTGGCGGCGAAGATCGCGGGCTAAGACCCCCCCTCAGTCGGCTTCGCCGACAGCTCCCCCAGAGGGGGAGCATCTGCRGCGATAGATCCTCCCCCTCTGGGGGAGGTGGCCCGGAGGGCCGGAGGGGGCCCTACCCCAGATGCACGCGGATCAGGCTCCGCGCGGCGCGGGCGACCGAGCGGGCCGGACCGTCGGCGCCGAGGGTGACGCGGGCGGTGTAGGCGCCCTCCATCAGCAGCATCAGGGCGTCGGCCAGTTCGTCGTCGGCGGCGTCGGCGCGGCGGCACAGGTCGATCAGCCGGCCGTGCAGCGAGCGCTTGTAGTTCACCGACACCTGCTGGGCCGGGTGGTTTTCCTCGTGCAGCTCGATGGCGGCGTTCGACAGCGGGCAGCCGTGGACGTTCATGTCGCAGGCCTTGGTCTCGAAGGCGTCGAAGATCGCCTCCAGCTGGGCGCGCGGGTCGGTGCAGCAGCACGCCGTCACCCCGTCCCACCAGGCCCAGTACTCGCGCTCCTGCTCGCGCAGGACCTCGGCGACCAGCTCGTCCTTCGACGGGAAGTTCCGGTACAGCGTCATCTTGGTGGCCTCGGCCTCGGCCGCGATGGCCTCGACGCCGACGGCCCGGATGCCGTGCTGGTAGAAGAGCTCGCGGGCCGTCTCGAAGATCCGGTCGCGGGCGGGCCTCTTGGACGCTGGCGGGCCGTCCGGCGCGCACGCCGTCCCAGCTCCCAGCTCCCCCGAGCCGACCTCCCCAGATTTTCTCGCAGCCATTTTCGCAGCACCTCGCCTTGACGTGAGAGTTACCGGTCAGTATCTCTCCGCCAGGGAGTGATACCGAACGGTATCGTCACATCCTAAATCGTCATTCCGCCGAGCCAAGTCAAGCAACAGACCCTGCGACATTTCTCCCCCTCTTACCCCTTGAACGGAGCGCAAGCCATGCCGAACGCGAGCGACATCACCGCCGCCCCCGAAGCCGCCACGGCCTGCGCCTCCGGGTGGCTGGCCAACGCCGCGCGTCACGGCCGTTCGATCCAGCGTTGGATCGGCAAGGCCGCTGCGCCCAAGCCCCGCACCCGGTCGTCGCGGCCCTATCGCCCGCCGACCTGGGAATAGTCGTCCCGAGCGTCCCCTCCCCGTCCGCTCCTCCCCGAGCGTCTCTTTCGACAGGTCTCCCGATGCGCCAAGCCATCAACACCTTCGCCGGCCTCGCCGCGCTGGCGGTCCTCACCGCCTGCAGCGCCCAGGCCAAGCCCGAACAGGGCCCCGCTCCCGCCGTGCAGGTCACCGTCGCCGACGTGGCCTTCAAGCCGCTGCGCCAGTGGGACGACTTCACCGGCCGCCTGGAAGCGGTCGACACCGTCGACATCCGGCCCCGGGTCGGCGGCTATGTAAACGCGGTCCGCTTCGCCGAAGGCGCCTATGTCCGCAAGGGCCAGGTGCTGTTCGAGATCGACCCGCGCCCGTTCCAGGCCGAAGCCGCCCGCGCCGGCGCCGAAGTGGCCCGCGCCAAGGCCGGCCTCGACCTGGCCGTCGTCAACCGCGAGCGCGGCCAGCGGCTGATCGACCAGAACGCCCTGGCGCGCAGCGAATTCGACCGCCTGGCCTCGGAAGAGAAGGCCGCCCAGGCCAACCTCGCCGCCGCCCAGGCCGCCCTGCAGACCGCCCGCCTGAACCTGGAATGGACCCGCGTGGTCTCGCCGATCGACGGCCGCGTCTCCAAGGCCCGCATCACCCGCGGCAACCTGGTCACCCAGGCCGACATGCTGACCACGGTGGTCTCCGACGCGCCGATCTACGCGGCCTTCAGCGCCGACGAGCAGACCTTCCTGAAGTACGCCGCCGCCGAACGCGGCAAGGAAAGCCCGGTCTATATGGGCCTGATGACCGAGGACGGCTATCCGCACGAGGGCAAGCTGTCGTTCATCGACAACGCGCTGGACGCCAAGAGCGGCACGATCAGCGGCCGGGCGATCTTCGCCAACGCCGACGGCAAGTTCACGCCGGGCCTGTTCGCCCGCATCCGCCTGGTCAGCGCCGCGGCCCAGACGGTGGCCCTGGCCCCCGACCGCGCCATCGCGACCGACCTTGGCAAGCGCTACGTGATCGTCGTCGACCAGGCCAACAAGGCCCAGTACCGCCCGGTCGAGGTGGGTCCGCTGGCCGGCAACCTTCGCGTCGTCCGCCAGGGCCTCAAGCCCGGCGACCGGGTGATCGTCGGCGGCCTGCAGAAGGTGAAGCCCGGCGACACCGTCGCCCCAGTGGCCGTGAAGACGGAAGCCGCCGACCTCGGCCAGCTGGAAGTCGGCCCGCAGAAGGTGGCCGCGATCGCCAGCCCCGTGCAGCAGAACTGACGGCGGAGCGCGAAACCCTCGTCCTCCGACAAGCTCGGGATGAGGGTTTCAACTGACCCGCCCCTCGCAAAACCAGCCCTCATCCTGAGCCTGTCGAAGGACGAGGGCGGCCCCTCTGAACGCTCTCCTCCCCCATCAAGGGGGAGGGAACGGCCCCGTACGTCCCTCACCTCCCCGGACGCCTCCCATGAATTTCGCAAAATTCTTCGTCGGACGACCGCGGTTCGCCGCCGTCCTGTCCATCGTCATCTTCATCGCGGGGCTCGTGGCCCTGCCCAACCTGCCGATCAGCGAGTACCCCGAAGTGGTGCCGCCGACGGTCGTCGTGCGCGCGGCCTATCCCGGCGCCAACCCGTCGGTGATCGGCGAGACCGTGGCCGCCCCGCTGGAGCAGGCCATCAACGGCGTCGAGGGGATGATCTACCAGTCGTCCCAGTCGGCCTCGGACGGGGCCATGATCCTGACCGTGACCTTCGCGCTGGGCACCGACCTGGATAAGGCCCAGGTGCAGGTGCAGAACCGCGTGGCCCAGGCCCTGCCGAAACTGCCCCAGGAGGTGCAGCGCATCGGCGTGACCACCAACAAGGCCTCGCCCGACCTGACCCTGGTCGTGCACATGGTCTCGCCCAACAACCGCTACGACATGCTGTACCTCAGCAACTACGCGCAGCTGAACGTGCGTGATCGGCTCAAGCGCATCGACGGCGTGGGCGACGTGCAGATCTTCGGCGCCGGCGCCTACTCCATGCGGGTGTGGCTGGATCCGGAGAAGGTGGCCGCGCTCGGCATGACCGCCGGCGACGTCGTCCGCGCCCTGCGCGAGCAGAACGTGCAGGTGGCCGCCGGCCAGCTGGGCGCGCCGCCCAACGCCGGCTCGGGCGCCGACTTCCAGCTGTCGATCAACGCCCCCGGGCGCCTGACCGACGAGGACCAGTTCCGCAACGTCATCATCCGCTCGGGCGCCGACGGCCAGATCACCCGCCTGGGCGACGTGGCCCGCGTGGAGCTGGGCGCCAACAACTACGCCCTGCGCAGCCTGCTCGACAACAAGTCGGCCGTGGCCGTGCCGATCTTCCAGCGCCCCGGCTCCAACGCCCTGGAGATGGCGGCCGAGGTCAAGAAGACCATGAAGGAGCTGAAGAAGGACTTCCCCGAGGGCGTCGACTACGAGATCATCTACGACACCACCGCCTTCGTGCAGGAAAGCATCGACTCGGTGGTCCACACCCTGATCGAGGCCATCATCCTGGTGGTCATCGTGGTGGTGATCTTCCTGCAGGGCTGGCGGGCTTCGGTGATCCCGCTGCTGGCCGTGCCGGTGTCGCTGATCGGCACCTTCGCGATCATGCTGCTGCTGGGCTTCGGCCTCAACGCGCTGACCCTGTTCGGCCTGGTTCTGGCCATCGGCATCGTCGTCGACGACGCCATCGTCGTGGTCGAGAACGTCGAGCGCCACATCGAGAACGGCCTCTCGCCGCCCGAAGCCACCCGCAAGGCGATGAGCGAGGTCACCGGCCCGATCATCGCCGTGGCCCTGGTGCTCTGCGCGGTGTTCATCCCCACGGCCTTCATCACCGGCCTGTCGGGCCAGTTCTACCGTCAGTTCGCCCTGACGATCGCCATCTCGACGATCATCTCGGCCGTCAACTCGCTGACCCTGTCGCCGGCCCTGGCCGCCGTGCTCCTGAAGTCGCACCACGCGCCCAAGGACCGCTTCCAGAAGCTGATCGACCGCCTGCTGGGCTGGCTGTTCGTTCCGTTCAACAAGGTCTTCCACCGCGCCTCGAACGGATACGTCCGCGGCGTGAAGGCGACGCTGGGCCGCTCGACCGCCTCGCTGTTCGTCTATGGCGGCCTGCTGGTGCTGACCGCTCTGGCCTTCGCCCGCACCCCGTCCGGCTTCGTGCCGCAGCAGGACAAGGCCTATGTGGTCGCCGTCGTGCAGCTGCCCGACGCCGCCTCGCTGGACCGCACCGAGGCCGTGATCAAGCAGATGGGCGACATCGCCATGAAGACCCCGGGCATCGAGCACTCGGTGGCCTTCCCGGGCCTGTCGGCCAACGGCTTCATCAACAGCCCCAACGCCGGCGCGGTGTTCTTCCCGCTCAGCGACTTCAAGGACCGCCGCTCCAAGGACCTGTCGGCCGGCGCCATCGTGGGCCAGCTGAACCAGAAGTTCGCCGCCATCCCCGACGCCCAGATCGCGGTCTTCCCGCCGCCGTCCGTGCAGGGGCTGGGCACCATCGGCGGGTTCCGCATGCAGATCGTCGACAAGGCCGGCCTGGGCTCGGACGAGCTCTACAAGCAGACCCAGGCGATCATCGCCAAGGCGCAGAAGGATCCGGCCCTGGCCGGCGTGTTCTCCAGCTACCAGGTCAGCGTTCCGAAGATCCAGGCCGACATCGATCGTGAGAAGGCCCGGGCCCAGGGCGTGTCGCTGACCGACCTGTTCGAGACCCTGCAGGTCTATCTGGGCTCGCTGTACGTCAACGACTTCAACCGCTTCGGGCGGACCTACGAGGTCAACGTGCAGGCCGACCAGGACTTCCGCCTGCAGCCCGAGCAGATGCTGCGCCTGCAGACTCGCAACGGCGACGGCCAGATGATCCCGCTGGGCGCCTTCGTCAGCTTCAAGGAGGCCACCGGTCCCGACCGCGAGATGCACTACAACGGCATGCTGACCGCCGAGATCAACGGCGGCCCGGCCCCCGGCTTCTCGACCGGCCAGGCCCAGGCGGCGCTGGAGAAGATCGCGGCCGAGGAACTGCCCAACGGCATCGGCTTCGAATGGACCGAGCTGACCTACCAGCAGATCCTGGCCGGCAACACGGCGATCTACATCTTCCCGCTGTGCGTGCTCTTGGCCTTCCTCGTGCTGGTCGCCCAGTACGAAAGCTGGAGCCTGCCGCTGGTGGTGATCCTGATCGTTCCGATGACCCTGCTGTCGGCCCTGGTCGGCGTGCTGGTCACCGGCGGCGACAACAACATCTTCACCCAGATCGGCTTGATCGTGCTGGTGGGGCTGGCCTGCAAGAACGCCATCCTGATCGTCGAGTTCGCCCGCGAACGCGAGATCGAAGGCGACACGCCGCTCCAGGCGGTGCTGGAGGCCTGCCGCCTGCGCCTGCGTCCCATCCTGATGACCTCGATCGCCTTCATCATGGGCGTCTGGCCGCTGGTGGTGTCGCACGGGGCCGGGGCCGAGATGCGCCGGGCCATGGGCGTGGCGGTGTTCTCCGGCATGCTGGGCGTCACCGTCTTCGGCCTGATCCTGACGCCGGTGTTCTACTACGTCATCCGCCGGCTCTCGGGCCGCAAGTCGCTGGCGACCGTCAAGACGGCCCCGGCGGCGGAGGCGAAGGCCCACGGCTGATCGCCTCGCTTCCCAACCCAAGCACACCCATCCCTGTCCCTTCCCCCTCGGGGGAAGGGAGACTTCCGAGGCTCCCATGACCCTCCTTCGCACAGCCCTGATCGCCGGCGTCTCGCTGCTGGCCACGGCCTGCGCCGTCGGCCCGACCTACAAGGCCCCGACGCCCGCTCCCGTCGCCCTTCAGAACGCGACGCCCGCCGTCGCCTCCACCGCCGCCAATCCCGAGGCCCAGTGGTGGAAGGCGTTCGGCGACCCGACGCTCGACGCCCTGGTCTCCCAGGCCCTTGCCGCCAATCTCGACCTCAAGGTCGCCGTGGCCCGCGTCGACGAAGCCCGCGCCCTGTTCAAGGACGCGCGCCTCGACCAGATCCCGCGCGTCACCGCCTCGGGCGGCTACACCGACACCAAGCAGCAGCAGCCCGGCTTCTCCGACCAGCGGGTCGAGGTCGAGAGCTATCGCGCGGGCCTCGACGCGGCCTGGGAGATCGACCTGTTCGGCCGCGTGCGCCGCGGCGTGCAGGCCGCCGGCGCCGAGGCCGGCGCGGCCCAGGCCGACCTGCGCGACGTGCAGGTCAGCGTCGCCGCCGAGGTGGCCCGCAACTATCTGGAACTGCGCGGCGCCCAGGCCCGCCTGGCGGTGGCCCGCCGCAACCTGGAGACCCAGCGCGACACCCTGCGCCTGACCCGCGTGCGGTTCGAGGCCGGGGCCGGCGGGGCGATCGACGTCGCCAGCGCCGAGGCGCGCCTCAACGCCACGGAAGGCACGATCCCCGACCTGGTCACCGCCGCCACGCGCGCCAACTATCGCCTGGCCGTTCTGACCGGCCAGCGCCCGGGCGCGCTGGACGCCCAGCTCGCGCCCCGCGCCGAGGAGCCCACGCCGCTGGTCGCCGCCCTGCCGATCGGCGAGGCGTCCGAGTTCCTGCGCCGCCGGCCCGACGTGCAGGCGGCCGAACGTCGCCTGGCGGCCCAGACCGCCAAGGTCGGGGTGGCCACCGCCGACCTCTTCCCGCGCGTGCGGGTCAGCGGCTTCGTCGGCTTCCTGTCGGGCACGTCGTCGGGCTTCGGCAACAGCGCCAGCCAGGCCTGGTCGGTCGCCCCGGCGGTCAGCTGGCCGGCCCTGGACCTGGGCGGCGCCCGGGCGCGGCTGAAGGCGGCGGAAGCCCGCAACGACGCGGCGCTGGCGGCCTACGACCAGACCGTGCTGGCGGCGATCGAGGACCTGGAGACCGCGCTGGTCTCCTACGCCCAGCGCCAGGCCCGTCTCAAGAGCCTGGCCGACCAGGCCGCCGCCTCGCGCCGCGCGGCCGAACTGGCCCGCATCCAGTACAAGGAAGGCGGCATCGACTTCCTCGTGCTGCTCGACGCCGAACGCACCCTGCTGGCGGCGGAAGACGCGCTGACCGTCGCCGAGACCGGCGTCAACACCGACGTCGTGGCCATCTACAAGGCGCTGGGAGGCGGGTGGTCGTAAGGAAACACCTCTCCCAGAGGGAGAGGGAGGGGCCCATGCGCAGCATGGGAGGGTGAGGGGTTGCACCGCCTGCGGTCCCCTCCCCTGAACCCCGCGCCGTCGTTCAAGCCATGAGCGGGCCGGCGCCTTACCCCCTCACCCTCCCACGCCTGCGGCGCGGGCCCCTCCCTCTCCCCATGGGAGAGGTTTATATGGCGTCCGCGCCCTTTACTCGGAGCCCGCATGGCCGCCGCCGACGCCTACCTCTACCATCCCCGCGACGGCCACGGCCTGGCCCACGATCCGTTCAATTCCATCGTCGGCCCGCGCCCGATCGGCTGGATCTCCAGCGTCGACGCCCAGGGGCGGCGCAACCTGGCGCCCTACAGCTTCTTCAACGCCTTCAACTACACCCCGCCGATCGTCGGCTTCGCCTCGACGGGCTGGAAGGACACCATCGCCAACGTCCAGGCCACCGGCGTGTTCTGCTGGAACCTGGCGACGCGCGAGCTGGCCCAGGCGATGAACATGACCTCGGCCCCCGCCGCTCCCGGCCAGGACGAGTTCGCGCTGGCCGGGCTTACGCCGGTCGACAGCACGCTGATCGCCGCGCCGCGCGTGCTGGAGAGCCCGGTCAATTTCGAGTGCCGCGTCACCCAGTCGTTCCAGCTGACCACCGCCGCCGGCGAGACGGTCGAGACCTGGATGACCTTCGGCGAGGTCGTCGCCGTCCATATCGACCGCCGCCTGATCCGTGACGACCGCGTCTACGACGCCCCCGCCGGCCGGCCGATCCTGCGCTGGGGCGGCCGCGGCGACTATATCGCCGTCGATCCCTCGGCCATGTTCGAGATCTTCCGCCCGACCAAGGCCGACATCCCGCCCGCGGACTAGGGCTTGGCCCGTCCGTCGCGCTCGGCGCGCATCGTGGTGACCACCTGGCCGATCTGCGAGCCGCCGGGCGAGTCGGGCTTCACCGTCTGCAGGCCGCGCAGATAGGCCCGATCCATCGGCGAGGCGTCGGTCCTGCCCTCCTCGGTGAAGAGGTTGAGCACGGTGTTGAACCCCTCGTAGTCGCGATCGGCGCGCGCCGAGGCGACGCCGGCCAGCGCCACGTAGTCGGCAAGGCCGCCCAGCTTGCGGCCGCCCATCCGGCGGCGATCGACCACCACGAACTGGTCCTGGATCACGCCCACCACCGAGGTGCGCACGCGCGAGCCGGCGCTGCTGGTGGTGAACATCAGCAGGTCGTTGCCCAGACCGTCGGCGCTGACCGCCCCGCGCATCACGTCGACCTCGGCGAAGTTGGTCCACACCCGCACCGGACGATCGGTGGTGGCGTAGCGCTCGAAGCTCAGCGGCCGTTCACGGTCGACCCAGAACTTGCCCGCCGCCCTGGCCTTGCGCACCAGCTTCTCGGGCTCGTCGGCCAGCACGACGATGAGGTTCGGCTGGCAGCCCTTGGCGGCCATACGCACCTCCGCATCGCGCGCCATCTGGCTGATGCGGTCATGCAGGTAGCGGTTCTCTTCCGTGCGCCCGCCGGCCACGTAGGGGCACAGGGGGCCGGCCCACATCATCACCTTGCCGGCCGGCGTCAGGGGCGTGGCCCGCCGCACGAAGCCCGGATAGGGATCCACGCCCTGGGGCGAGACCTCGACCTCGTCCACGGCCGGCGGCTGCGCCGCGCCCTGCGCGACCGACAGCCCCAGCATCAAGGCGGCCAACACCGAAACCGACATGAAAAACCCTCCCAGGTCGCTCAACCTGGGAGGGTTTCACAGAACATCGCTCACCCACAAGGGTGAAGCTTCGTCAGACGTCGACTTCGGCGTCCAGGGCGTTTTCCTGGATGAACTCGCGGCGCGGCTCGACCAGGTCGCCCATCAGGCGGCTGAACATGTCGTCGGCGTCGTCGGCGTGGTTGACCTTGACCTGCAGCAGGGTGCGGGCGTCAACGTCGAGCGTGGTCTCCCACAGCTGCTCGGGGTTCATCTCGCCCAGGCCCTTGTAGCGCTGGATGGTCAGGCCCTTGCGGCCGGCGTCGAGCACGGCCTGCACCAGGTCGAGCGGACCCCGGATCGTGGTGCTCTTGTCCTTGCGGCGGAAGACGGCGGCCTTTTCGAACACCTCGGCCAGCTTGGCCGCGCGCTCGGCCAGGCGGCGGGCGTCGGCGGCGTGCAGCAGCACGTCGTCGAGCACGATGCGCTCGGACACGCCGCGACGCACGCGGCTGAACACGAAGCCGGTGTCGGCGCGCTCGCCCGACCACGGACCGTCGCCCTCCTCGTTGTAGAGGTCGAGGCGGCGGGCGGCCTTGGCCGCTTCGGGGCTTTCGCCCAGCAGGCCGGCCAGCGCCGCCTGCTCGATGGCCGAGGCCGGGGCGCGGGCCGCCAGGCGGTCGATATTGGCCTTGGCCGAGCGGGCCAGCTGCACCAGGGCCAGGAGGTCCTGGCCGATCAGGCGCTCGCCCGAACCCAGGTCGAGCTCGGCGCCGTCGACGCCCTCGTCCACCAGGAAGGCGTCCATCTCGGTGTCGTCCTTAAGGTAGCGCGACGACTTGCCCTTGCTGGCTTTGTAGAGCGGCGGCTGGGCGATGTAGATGTAGCCGCGCTCGATCAGCTGCGGCATCTGCCGGTAGAAGAAGGTCAGCAGCAGGGTGCGGATGTGGGCGCCGTCGACGTCGGCGTCGGTCATCAGCACGATCTTGTGGTAGCGCACCTTGTCCGGGTTGAAGTCCTCGCGGCCGATGCCGGCGCCCAGCGCCGTGATCAGCGTGCCGATCTGGTCGGACGACAGCATCTTGTCGAAGCGCGCGCGCTCGACGTTCAGGATCTTGCCGCGCAGCGGCAGGACGGCCTGGTTGTCGCGGTTGCGGGCCTGCTTGGCCGAGCCGCCGGCCGAGTCGCCCTCGACGATGAAGATCTCGGACTTGGCCGGATCGCGTTCCGAGCAGTCGGCCAGCTTGCCGGGCAGGCTGGAGATTTCCAGCGCGCTCTTGCGGCGGGTCAGTTCACGCGCCTTGCGGGCGGCCTCGCGGGCCGCGGCGGCCTCGGCGATCTTGCTGACGATCTGCTTGGCTTCGTTCGGGTGCTCCTCGAACCAGGTGGCCAGGCCTTCCTGCACCATGCTTTCGACGGCGGGGCGCACTTCCGACGAGACCAGCTTGTCCTTGGTCTGCGAGCTGAACTTGGGATCGGGCACCTTGACCGACAGCACGCAGGTCAGGCCCTCGCGGCTGTCTTCGCCGCCCAGGCTGACCTTCTCCTTCTTGGATATGCCCGAGCTCTCGGCATAGGCGGTGATCACCCGGGTCAGGGCGCCGCGGAAGGCCGAAAGGTGCGTGCCGCCGTCCCGCTGCGGGATGTTGTTGGTGAAGCACAGCATGTGCTCGTGGTAGCTGTCGTTCCACCACATGGCGAGGTCGAGCTCGACCTTGTCCTTGGTCCCGCGCACCGTGATCGGGGCCTTGAGCAGCGGGGCCTTGGCCTTGTCGAGGTGGCGCACGAAGGCCTCGATGCCGCCCTCGAAGAACAGCTTCTCTTCCCACGGCTCGGCGTCGCGATGGTCCTTGAACCAGATGGTCACGCCCGAGTTCAGGAACGCCAGCTCGCGCAGGCGGTGCTCCAGGGTCTTCCGGTCGAACTCGATGAACGCGAAGGTGTCCTTCGACGGGAAGAACGTCACTTCGGTGCCGGTCAGGGTCTCGCCGGCCTTGGGGCCGTCCTCGCGCACCGGCGACTCGCCGGTCACCGCCAGCGAGGTCACCGCGTCGCCGCGCTCGAAGCGCATCTGGTGGACCTTGCCGTTGCGGTGGATCAGCAGCTCCAGCCAGTCCGACAGGGCGTTCACGACCGAGACGCCCACGCCGTGCAGGCCGCCCGAGACCTTGTAGCTGTTCTGGTCGAACTTACCGCCGGCGTGCAGCTGGGTCATGATGACCTCGGCCGCCGAGACGCCTTCGCCCTCGTGGATGTCGGTGGGGATGCCGCGCCCGTCGTCGGTGACCGTCACCGAACCGTCGGCGTTGAGGATCACCTGAACCTTGGTGGCGTGGCCGGCCAGGGCCTCGTCGATGGCGTTGTCGACCACCTCGTAGACCATGTGGTGCAGGCCCGAGCCGTCGTCGGTGTCGCCGATGTACATGCCGGGACGCTTGCGCACCGCATCCAGGCCCTTGAGGACCTTGATCGAGTCCGCGCCGTATTCGCCGGCGACGGCTTCTTCGGGAGCTTCGGGAACTTGGCCTTCGGTATTCTCGGTCATTCGTCTTCCAGAGCCGTAAACTCAAGGGGGGTCAGGCCGGCCTCGCTGACGCGAACGCCCAACGCCCGACCCTTGAGGTGGTCGAACAGCGACTCGTCCGTGCCGGTGAGGAAGGCCTGGAGCTTGAGCGCCGTGAGTTCATCGGCCAGAGCGGCTCGCCGGGTAAGGTCGAGATGCGCGGCGACTTCGTCGAGCAATACTATAGGATTCGGCGCGGATTCCGCACGCGAAAGTCTCGCCGCCTGGGCCAGAACCAGGTTCAAAATCAGCGCTTTTTGCTCACCGGTGGAGCATTCCGAGGCCGGACGGTCCTTGTCGACGTGGAACACCGCCAGATCGCCCCGGTGCGGCCCGGTCAAGGCCCTTCCCGCGGCCCCGTCGCGCGGCCGCGCCGCGGCCAGCGCGCCGGCCAGCTGAAGCTCGATCTCGGCGTCCGAAACCCCGTCCAGCGCCATCTGCTCCCAGGCGCCGGTCAGGGTCAGCCGGGCCTGCGGGAACGGGCGGTCGCCGCGTCCGTCGATCTCGGCCTGCAGGGCGACGAGCGTGCGGGCCCTGGCCTGCGCCATCAGCGCCCCGGCCGCCGCCAGGCGGGCCTCCAGCACGGTCAGCCAGGCCGGATCGGCCGGCGCCCCGCCGTCGGCGGCGTCGGACAGCAGCCGCATGCGCTCGCGCTGGGCCTTGTCGTAGGCGTTGGCGTGGCTGGCGTGGGCGGGCTCGGCGGCGAACACCAGCCGGTCGAAGAACTTGCGCCGCTCCGAGGCGGCCTCGAGGAACAGGCGGTCCTGGGCGGGGGTCAGCCACATGGGCCGCACGTGGTCGGCCAGGCGGCCTGGCGCGACAGTCTCGCCCTCGATGCGGACGATCCGGCGCGAGGCGCCGGCCAATTCGGTGCCTGTGCCGACCTTCAGCGCCTCGCCGTCGGCCTGCTCGACCTCGGCCGCCACGGCCCAGGCCCGGCCCACGCTCTCGCCCGGCAGGCGGCGCCCCACCTCGGCCAGGCTCGATCCCCGCAGCCCCTTGCCGGGCGACAGCAGGCTGACGGCCTCCAAGAGGTTGGTCTTGCCCGAGCCGTTGGGCCCGAACAGGTAGACGCTGCGCCCGCCGGTGATCAGGTCGGCGCGCTCGTAGGATCGGAAGTCGGTGAGCCGCAGGCGGGCGATGGTGGCGGACGCCATGGGCGTCTCATACGGTAGGTCGCCCGCTGCGTCACGCGCCGGCTGGCCCGCCCGTCAGCCCTGCCAGCGCCGTCCGCCGGCATGGGCCAAGAGGCGCGGCGCGCTCCGCAGGCCGTGCATCAGGTGCGGACCGGCCAGCAGAACCAGGGCCCAGGCCCCGGCGCTCACCAGCACGACGGCGATACGGTCCCAGGCCAGGCGCATGGGTGTCTCCAGCAGAGAGGAAGAAGCGACACCGCCGCGCTACGCCCGGATCAGGGCGGAAAGGGGGCCGGGGGAAACCTCTCCCGGCGGGGCGAGGAAAGCGCCCGCGCGCCGTATCTCTCTTCCCGTCATTCCCGCCCTTGTGGCGGGAAACCCTGGTTCCGCTCGCACGTGAAGTGAAAGCGACGTGCCGAGCACGCCGCCCCATCCGCCCTTGCGGCTGACAGAGGGCTTCCCGCCACAAGGGCGGGAATGACGGGAGAATTTGAAGTTCGCGGTGGGCCTATTCCCCCAGCCGGTAGGCGCACAGCTTGTTGCCGTCCAGATCCCGGAAATAGGCGAAATAGGCCTTGGGCATGCGCTCGCCGGGCGCGCCTTCGCAGGTCCCGCCCAGTTCGATGGCCTTGGCGTGGAAGGCGTCGACCTCCTCGCGGGTTTCGAAGTCGAAGCCGCCCATCATGCCGTTGCCGATGCAGGCCGGATTGCCGTCATACGGGCCCAGCACGCCGAACATGCCCACGCCCTTGCCGCGATAGAGCCGCCCGCCGGACGGATGTTCGAACAGCGGCCGCATGCCGATCGAGCCCAAGAGGGCGTCGTAGAAGGCCTTGGCCTCCTCCAGCCGGTTCGAACCGACGGTCATGTAGCTGATCTTGGCCATGGCAAGCCTCCCGTTTTCTTATGAAACGGACGTTGGCATGCCGCCGTGGCGAGGAGCAAGGGCGCTGTAAATCCCTATCTGGCCATAGGATTTCGCTAGAGGAAGTAGCTCCGCGCCACCTCGACCTCGGTCAGCCGCCACACCCCCGCCGCCCCGAGCAGCACGCGGCGCATCTCGACCTCGAAGACCTCGCGGGCGACGGCGCGGTTCACCAGTTCGCGCACCGGAGCCTCGAACGGCGCATCCACGGCGATCGCCCGGTGCACGGCGGCGTTCATGGCCGCCAGGTCGACCGCCCCCTCCAGCGAGGAAAAGGCGGCCGCGACCGCCTCGGAGCGCTCGAACCAGGTCGCGCAGTCCGAGAAGTCGATCGCCGCCCACAGGGTCAGCATCCGCTCGAAGAGGTCGTCGAAGCGGTCCTCGCGCAGCAGGCCGGCGGGACCGCCCCGCGAACTCACTGGGCGGCGCCGACGCCCAGCACCTTCTGCAGGAACTGGGTCTCGACCTCGCGGCGGCGGTCGTTGTTGATCTTCTTGGCGAAGCCGTGACCCTCGTCCTTGAACTGGACGTACCAGGTCTCCACGCCCTTCTCGCGCAGCTTGGCGACCACCTGGTCGGACTCCGACTTGGGCACGCGCGGATCGTTCCAGCCCTGCATGACCAGCATCGGCTTGGTGATCTTGGAGACGTTGTTCAGCGGCGAGATCGTCTCGAAGGCCTTCAGCATCTTCGGGTCGCGCTCGTCGCCGTACTCGGCCCGGCGCAGGTCGCGGCGATAGGCCTCGGTGTTCTGCAGGAACGAGACGAAGTTGGAGATGCCGTAGCGCTCGACCCCGCCGGCCAGGCGGTCGGAATAGTGGGTCATCACCGCCAGCGACATGTAGCCGCCGTAGGACTGGCCGTAGACGACGACGCGGTTCTGATCCAGGTCCGGCTGGGTCTTGATCCAGTCGAGCAGCGCGCCGATGTCCTTGACCGAGTCCTCGCGCTTCTCGGCGTTGTCGAGGTTGAGGAACGTCTTGCCGTAGCCCGATGAGCCGCGGACGTTGGTGACGATCACCGCCGCGCCCAGTTCGGCCGTCGTGTGCTGGTGGAACGGGTTGAAGGTCGGCCGCGACTGGCCTTCCGGGCCGCCGTGGATGTCGATGATCACCGGCGCCTTCTGGCCGGCGGCCAGCTTGGGCTTGTAGACGAAGGCCGGGATCGAGCGCTTGTCGAACGAGGGGAAGCGCACCAGTTCCGGGCTGACCAGGGCCTTGGCGTCCAGGCCGCCAAGCTCCGAGGCCGTCCAGCGCGTGACCTGGCCGCTGGCCAGATCGAAGCTCCAGGCGTCGCTGGAGGCCGTGGGCGTGGCCAGCGAGAAGCCCAGCTTGCCGCCGTCGGCCGAGAAGGCCAGGTTCGAGACCACGCCGCCCGGCAGCTCCGGCTGCGGCAGGGCGCGGCGGGTGCGGAAGTCCTGCACGATCAGCTTGGAATAGCCGTCTTCGTTGACCACGTAGGCCAGGACGCGGCCGTCGCCCGACAGCTTGAAGTCCTCGACGTCCCAGGGGCGCTCGCCCGAGACCAGGGCCTTCTTGCCGGTCGTCAGGTCGAATTCCACCAGGCGCATGAAGTCCGAGCCCTCGTCCGACAGCATCAGCACCGACTTGCCGCCGGGCGTGAAGACGCCGCCGTCGTAGGAGACCTTGCCCTTGACCGGGTTCAGTTCGGTGGTCTTGCCGGTGGCCACGTCCAGCAGCCAGCGCTTGCTTTCGCCGATCGAGAAATAGCGCCCCAGCAGCACGGTCTTGCCGTCGGGCGAGACGTCGATCGGCGAGACCTGGCCCTCGCCCTGGAAGATCACCCGGCGACCGCCCGGGGCGGCGGGGTCGCGCATGACGACGTCGTAGTTGGCCGAACCCTTGGTGGCGCGGCTCCAGACCAGCACCTTGCCGTCGCCCGACCAGGCCGGCGACTGGTTACGGGTGCCCGCTTCGGTCAGTTGGGTCTCCTTGCCCGAGGCGTCGCGCACGAACAGCTGGAACCACTCGTCGCCGCCGGTGTCCTTGGAGAACAGGATTTCGCCAGTAGACGTCCCATTGGCGGGCAGGGTGTGGACGCCGCTGACCGGCTCGTCGTGGAAGGTCAGCTGGCTGCGGTCGGCGCCCGGGGCAGCGACCTGGTGGATCTGGTTGGTGTTGCCGAAACGCGTGACGATCAGCATGCCGCCGCCGCTGGCCCAGTCCTGGAAGCTGGCGCTGCGGGCGTTCTGGTAGCGCGCCAGGCTGGCCCGGATCGAAGGATCGGCCGTCGGCACGTTCTCGAGGATCTGATTGCCGATCTCGCGGCGCTCGACCGGCTGGGTCTGAGCCAGGGCCAGGGTCGAGGTCGACAGCGCCAGGGCGGCGGTCAGGACAAGCAGGCGGGATTTCACGAGGGCGTCTCCGGTCGATCTAGCAGTTCAGATCCTGGGCCAGATCGCGCCAGCCCGGGTTGGTGCGTTCGATGAGTTCCAGCTTCCAGAGCCGGTGCCATTTCTTCATCTGGCGCTCKCGGATCAGGGCGGACTCGCGGCTGTCATGGACCTCGTACCAGACGAGGATTCCGACGTCGTACTTCTTGGTGAACCCCGGCCGGACTTTCTCCTGGTGCTCCCAGACGCGGCGGGAAAGGTCGTCGGTGTGGCCGATGTAGAGCGTGCCGTTGCGGCGGCTGGCGACGATGTAGACGTAGAACGCCATCCCCCTCCCCGTAAAATCCCCGCGAAAGCGGGGACCCAGGTGTTTTATCGTCGAGCGCCGCGCGTTTCAGAAAAAGCCTGGGTCCCCGCTTTCGCGGGGATTTTACGGAAGAAGAGAGAGAGAGAGAGAGACCTAGGTCTTACACCCGCAGCGGCATCAGCACGTACTTCACGCCCGGGTCGGTCGGGTCGACCACCAGGGTGGGCGAGGCCGGGTCGGCGAAGCGGAACTCGGCCTGGGGGCCGCCGATCTGGCCGCAGACGTCAAGCAGGTAGCGGGCGTTGAAGCCGATTTCGAAGGGCTCGCCGTCGTAGTCGACCTCGACCTCTTCCACGGCCTGGCCGGCTTCCATGTTGCGGACGGTCAGGGTGATACGGCCCGGCTCGATGGCCAGCTTCACCGAACGGCTCTTCTCGGCCGAGATGGTGGCCACGCGGTCGACGGCCTTGGCGAACAGGTCGTTGTCCAGCGTCAGGATCTTGGCGTTGTCCTTGGGGATCACGCGCATGTAGTCGGGGAACGAGCCATCGATGACCTTGGAGGTCAGGGCGGCGCGGCCGAACTCGAAGCGGACCTTCTGGGGCGAGACCTGCAGGTCGATCGACTCGCCGGCGTCTTCCAGCAGGCGGCGGGCCTCGGCGATGGTCTTGCGCGGCACGATCACGCCCGGCAGGCCGGCCGAGCCTTCCGGCGCCGGCATCTCGGCCAGGGCCAGGCGGTGGCCGTCGGTGGCCACGGCGCGCAGCTTGGTCTCGCCGCCCTCGTTGACCGTGTGCAGGTAGAGGCCGTTCAGATAGTAGCGGGTCTCTTCGGTCGAGATGGCGAAGCGCGTCTTGTCGATCAGGCGCATCAGCTCGTTGACGTCGACCGCGATGCGGCTCGACAGGCCCTCGTTGCTCATCACCGGGAAGTCGCCGGCCGGCAGCACCGGCAGGTTGAAGCGCGAGCGGCCGGTCTGGATCACCAGGCGCGGGTCATCGCCCGAGAAGTTCAGGGACACGTCCGAGCCGTCGGGCAGCTTGCGGACGATCTCGTACAGGGTGTGGGCCGGCGCGGTGATCTGACCGGGCACGTCGATCTGGGCCAGGCCCTCGTCGATGATCTCCATGTCGAGATCGGTGGCCGAGAACGAGAGGGTGTCGCGATCCGCCGACAGCAGGATGTTGGACAGGATCGGGATGGTGTTGCGGCGCTCGACGACGCTCTGCACGTGACCCAGCGCCTTCAGCAGCGCCGCCCGCTCGATGGTAAGCTTCATTTCTCGGTCCAAGCTGGACGCAGGGCCTGGTCGATCAAGAGAATCCCCCTCGCGCAACGGCCCCGTCGTCAATGGACCACGGACATTACCGTAATCGGGCCGACAGGGAAGAGCCTGACGCGGCCTTTTGGCGCATCCGGCGGTGGGCGAATCCCGTTCGGAACCCTTGCAGGGTCAAGTCAATTTCTTATATTGATAATCAGTCGCAACAAGAGATCGCACCATGCGCCTCGCCATCAAGACCGCCACCTACGCCACCATGCACCTGACGGTGGCCATCGCCGTCGCCTACGCCCTGACCCGCGACTGGCGCGTGGCCCTGGCCGTCGGCATCGTCGAGCCGCTGGTCCAGACCGTGGCCTTCAACCTGCATGAGCGGCTGTGGAGCAAGGTGGGCAAGGAAAAGGCGGCGGCTTGAGAACTTCCCTCTCCCCCTGCGGGAGAGGGTGGCCCGCGCAGCGGGTCGGGTGAGGGGTCGCACGAACGAAAACGCCGTGACAGCGGCAAGGCTGTCACGGCGTTTTGTTTCTGAGAGACCCCTCATCCGTCGGCTATCGCCGACACCTTCTCCCGCAAGGGGAGAAGGATTCGGAGTCATCAAGCCTTGGTGTCGAACGCCGAACCGCCGGCGTCCTCGCCCGAGGCCTTGTAGGGGTTGGCCGCGGCGGCCGCCGGTTCGGCCGGGGCCGGGCCGGTGGAGCCCTTGGCGGCGACGGCCACCATGGCCGGGCGCACCAGACGGCCCAACAGCTCGTAGCCGACCTGCAGCACGGCGACGACGCCGCCGGCGGCGACTTCGTCCGAAGGCTGCTCCATCACCGCCTGGTGCAGGTGGGGATCGAACTTCTCGCCCTTGGTCGGGTCAACCTTCTTGAGGCCGTTGCGCTCGAAGGCCGCCTGCAGCTCCTTCTCGGTCATCTCGACGCCGACGATGAAGTTCTTCACCGCCGCGTCCTGCGAATCGCGCGGGCTGGCCGCGGTGGCGCGCGACAGGTTGTCGGCCGCGCCCAGCAGGTCGCGGGCGAACTTCTGGATGGCGTAGGCGCGGGCGTCGTTCATCTCGCGCTCGGCGCGACGCTTGACGTTCTCGGCCTCGGCCGCATAGCGCAGCGCCTGGTCCTTCATCGCGGCGATTTCGGCCTTCAGGGCCTCGATTTCCTGCGCCAGGTCCTCGGCTTCGAAAGCGACGTCTTCGGCCGGCGTTTGCTCGTCGGTCATTTCAAACAGTCCTCATCCATCGATCATCCGGCCGAGCACGCGGGCGGTATAGTCCACCAGCGGGATCACCCGGGCATAGTTCAAACGCGTGGGGCCGATCACGCCGATCGCGCCCAGCACCTTCTGTCGCCCCGTCATATAGGGCGCCGCGATCACGGAGGAACCCGAAAGCGAAAAGAGTCGCGTCTCGGCCCCGATGAAGATCCGCACGCCCTCGGCGTCGCGCACGTCGTCCAGCAGGCCGATCAGCTGGCCCTTCTGCTCCAGGTCGTCGAACAGCTGGCGCACGCGCTCCAGGTCCTCGCGAGCGCCCGTGTCGGCCAGCAGGTTGGCGCGGCCACGCACGATCAGCGCCCGCTCGGCCCCCTCCCCGCCGCCCCAGGCGGCCAGGCCGTCCTCCACAAGGCGCGCGGCGGTCTCGTCCAGCTGGCGGCGAGCGGTTTCCAGTTCGGCCCGGATCTCGTCCTTGGCCTCGGTCAGGGTGCGGCCGCGCAGGCGGGCGTTGAGGAAGTTCGACGCCTCCTGGAAGGCCGAGGGCGTCAGCCCCGCCCCGCCGCGCATCAGCCTGTTCTCGACCGTGCCGTCCTCGAAGACCATCACCGCCAGGGTCTGGCCGCCGCCCAGGGCCACGAACTCGACGTGCTTGACCCCGCCCTCGCGCACCGGCGTGACGACGATGCCGGCCCCGCCGGCCAGGCCCGACAGGATGGCCGAGGCCTCGTTCAGCGCCTCCTCGAAGGTGCGGCCCTTGGCGTAGAGGCGGCTTTCGATCTCGCGCCGCTCGTCCTCGCCGACGTCGCCCACCTCCAGAAAGCCGTCGACGAACATCCTAAGGCCCGCGTGCGTGGGCATGCGCCCGGCGCTGGTGTGCGGCGCATCCAGCAGGCCGAGCTGCGCCAGGTCCTGCATGGTGTTGCGGATCGAGGCCGGCGAAAGCTGCACGCCGCCCTTCGACAGGGTGCGCGACCCGACCGGCTCGCCGGTCTCCAGATAGCCCTCGACCACCCGGCGGAAGATGTCGCGGGCGCGGGCGTCGAGCTCGGTAAGGCCGGGCGTCCGAGCGATCGGTCCCGGAAAAAGCTGCGTCATGGCCCTTCGAGATAGGAACGAGAGACGAAAAAATCGAGCAGGGACTTGGAGGTTCCCGCCTGGGGGAGGATAAGCGGCGCCTTCAGATACGACCAGACCCTTCGGCTCTCCTGGAGCCCACTAGACCGGAGTTTGCCCATGCGTCCGTCCGAACGCGCCCCCGACCAGCTTCGCGCCGTCACGCTTGAGACTGGCGTCAACCGCTACGCCGAAGGCTCGTGCCTGATCGGTTTCGGCCACACCAAGGTGCTGGTCACGGCCACGGTCGAGGAGAACGTCCCCGGCTGGATGCGCAACAAGGGCGCCGGCTGGGTCACCGCCGAATACGGCATGCTGCCCCGCGCGACCCACACCCGCGGCCGCCGCGAGGCCGCCACCGGCAAGCAGACCGGCCGCACCCAGGAGATCCAGCGCCTGATCGGCCGCAGCCTGCGCGCCGTCGTCGACCTCAAGGCCCTGGGCGAGCGCCAGATCAGCCTCGACTGCGACGTCATCCAGGCCGACGGCGGCACCCGCACCGCCGCCATCACCGGTGCCTGGGTCGCCCTGCGCCTGGCCACCAACTACCTGCTGGAAGAGGGCGTGCTGAAGGCCGACCCGATCCTGGGCCAGGTGGCGGCCGTCTCCTGCGGCGTCTTCAAGGACACGCCGGTGCTCGACCTCGACTATGAGGAAGACTCAAACGCCGAGGCCGACGGCAACTTCGTGCTGACCGGCGGCGGCGACATCGTCGAGATCCAGGCCACCGGCGAGAAGCGCGGCTTCACCCGCGGCGAGTTCGACACCCTGTTCGGCCTGGCCGAAAAGGGCATCGGCGAACTGTTCGCCTTCCAGCGCGCCGCGATCGGCAAGTAAGCGGGCGCGCTTCCCCCTTCCTCCCGTCATTCCCGCCCTTGTGGCGGGAAACCCTGGTTCCGTTCGTACGTGAAGCGCCAGCGACGTGCCGAGCACGCCACACCATCGGCGCCTGCGGCTGATAGAGGGGTTCCCGCCACAAGGGCGGGAATGACGGGAGTTTGGGGACGCCGCGACGTAACCTCATCCACGCGGCCAGGATCCGCCAGCCGCGCCGACTTCAGTCCCGCCAGAACCACACCTCGAACTCGACGCCGTCCTCAAACGCCATCGCCCCGTAGTTCTCTTTGGCCCGCTCAGCCGCGACATCGGCTCGCGCCGGGAGGTCGCCCGCCATGCGCTCCAGATCATCGCTCTCGATGTGGAAGCCCCAGTCGGGCCTTGGCGTCCAACCGCAGTCGCACGTCGCATCGATGGTCGAAACCGACAGGCCGCGTGATCGGCCAAGCTCGATCAGCGCCATCATCCGCTCGAACGACAGGCGACCAGAGCCCTTCGCGGTGAGCGCGGCGGCAATGGCGGTCTCCAGGTCAGCAGGTATCATGGCGCGCCCTACCTCGCCGCGACCACCGTCACCTCGACGGCGTAGTCAACACGGGCCAGGCGGGCCTCGACCGTGGTGCGGGCCGGCGGATTTTCGCTGTCCACCCAGGCGTCCCAGGCCTGGTTCATCTCGTCGAAGCCGGCGATGTCGGCCAGGTAGATGGTGGCGCTGAGCAGCTTGTCCTTGCTCGAGCCGGCCTCGGCCAAGGTCTCGTCGATCTGGGCCAGCACCTCCTTGGTCTGCTCCAGCACCGAGCGGCCGCGAGTCTCCTCGGCCACGTGGCCCGACAGGAACACCACGCCGTTGAAGGCGACCGCGTCGCTCCACCGCTTGGCCTTGCCGATACGTTCGATCATCTGAAACCTCATCGCTTCGCTCACGGCGGCAAGACCGCCTTGCGCCCCCGCCGTCAAGCCACGCCGGCGAAATAGCGGTCCCACATGGTGTTGCGAAACAGCCCGCCCGGATCCAGCCGCCGCTTCTCGGCCACGAACCGCGACAGGCCCGGATAGGCCCGCGCCAGCTGGTCTGGCCGCGCGTGCAGGCGGTAGGGCAGGTAGAACGAGCCGCCGCTGGCCAGGGCCGCGTCGATCAGCGCCTGGGTGACGGGCTTCATCGCCTCGTCGGCCTTCTGCGTCAGGGGTTGCGAGAACGACATCACCGCCGCCACCCGGTCGGTCGGGGCGAAGGCCATGACGCTGGTCCGGTCGGCCGCCACGTAGCGCAGCGTCACGTTCAGCAGATCGAGGCCCGACTTCGGAATGATGCCGCGACAGGCGGCCAGGAAGCCGTCCAGCCCTTCGGGCGGCAGGAAGTATTCATGCAGGATGTCGGTGCGGCGGCGGTCGCGGCCGGCCAGTTCGTCTACGGACGAGTTGATCAGCGCATTGCGGGTGAAGACCTTGTTGTCCAGGCTGGGCTTGAGCCGAGTCTCGGCGCGCCAGCGCAGGGTCTTCCAGAACTCCGAACCGATCTGGGCGCGGTAGAGCTCGCGCACCACCCCGGCCATCGGATCGCCCTTGCCCGACAGGCGTTCGGGATCGCCGTCCACCGGCCGGAACACCGTCATCATCGCCTCTTCGAAGAAGTCGCGCCGCGACACCGACAGGCGCCCGTAGCCCATGACCACGCCCGGTTCGTGCAGGGCCTTGGCGAAGCGCGGCCCGAACCCGGCCGCCGCTGTCTTCTCGTAGCTGGGCTTGAGGCGGACGTTGGGCGCCGTCTCGACCTCCAGGTCGACGATGATCCCCAGCAGGCCGTAGCCGCCCATGGCCAGGGCGAACAGGTCCGGCTCGACCTCGCGCGAGCAGCGCACCAGTTGGCCGTCAGCCGTCAGCAGCCTGATCGACCGGACGGTCGAGCCCATCGGCCCCAGCGGCGCGGCCCAGCCGTGGACGTTGACGCTGAACGCTCCGCCCAGGGTGAAGTCGTTGTTGGCCTGGGTGACCATGGGCGCGCGATCCAGCGGGTCGAGCGTCGCGATCACGTCGCGCCAGCGGGCCCCGGCGCCGGCGTGGTAGGTCCGGCCGTCGGCGTCCGGCCTGCAGACGCCGCGGTCGAAGGTGATCGCCGCGCCGTCCCGCGCCAGGCTCTGGCCGCCCATCGAGTGGCGCGCCCCGCCGACGCAGACCGGACGCCCCTCCGCGGCCGCCGCCTTCAACTCCCGCCGCAGCGTCTCGACCAGGCCCTCGCCGACCGGCGGCCGCAGGTGGCGGGCCACCGGCGTGGCGTTCAGGCCGCTGACGTCGTCGAGGATGATCGGGCCTGACGTCGGCGCGGCGATCGCCGGCGCGGCCAGCACGGCCGCCCCGGCCGCGATCCCGCCCACCGCCTCGCGACGGGAAGGCGCTTTGCGCCGAGAAACCGCTTCCGACATGCCGTCCGCCCCCGCGTCACTGACGCAGGCAGCTTAGCCTCAGGTTGTGAAGGCCGATAGCTCGCCGGTCAGGCCAGCGCCCGGCTCGTCCAGTCGATGATCTGCGGCGCGCTCATCAGGCCGGCCTGGCGGGCGACCACCGCGCCATCGCGAAACAGGATCAGGGCCGGGATGCCGCTGACGCCCAGGGCCGAGGCGGGCGCGGGATGGGCCTCGGAATTCAGCTTCAGCAGCCGCACGCGAGGCTCCAGCTTCGCCGCCGCCGCGGCGTAGTTCGGCGCCATGGCCCGGCAGGGGCCGCACCACGGGGCCCAGACGTCGAGCAGCACGGCCGCGCCCTTGGTCAGGCGGCGATGGCGGTCGAGGCCCGCGGCGTCGACCTCGACCGGCGCGCCCGTGAAGACGGCGCTCTTGCAGCGGCCGCACTTGGCCGCGGCGGGATCACGGTCTTCTGGCAGGCGATTGACCGCCCCGCACGATGGACAGACGATTTGCATGGGCCACAGGTGGGCCCGTCCGCCGGCTTCGCAAGCCCGGCGTCAGCCGCCGTCGCCTTCGCCGCCGTCGCCGGGACCGTGCTCGAAGGTCATCAGGTCGCCCGGCTGGCACCCCAGTTCCCGGCACAGGGCGTCGAGGGTGGAGAAGCGGATGGCTCTGGCCTTGCCGGTCTTCAGGATCGACAGGTTGGCGATGGTGACCCCGACACGGTCGGAAAGCTCGGTCAGCGACATGCGGCGTTCCAGCAGCACGCGGTCGAGATTGACGCGAATGGACATGGAAAACTCTGGGCTACGCGATCAGGAGGGACGCGGTCAGATGGTCAGTTCGGCTTCGCGGCGAAGGCGGGCGCCTTCGCGGAAGACCTCGGCCAGGACGAAGACGACCAGGACCGAGAACCACGCATTCAGGGTGAAGGATCCGTCGACGACCTGCTCGTCGCGCATCAGCACCTGGGTCAGGGCCGCGAACGCGTAGCGGCCGATCTCCAGCCCGGCCAGGATGGCGCCCACCACGCGCAGCCGGCGCACGTTGTCGGGGTGGAACGGGTCGCCCACGATCATGGTGGCGAAGATCTTGCGCAGGCGCTCGACGATGGCCATCCAGCCGCCGGACATCAGCGCCCAGCCGGCCAGGGCCACGGGCGCGCCGGCCCCGTACTTGCGCAGTTCCGCGGCCGCCTCGGCCGGCAGCATCGAGGTCAGCAGGTCGGGATTGAAGCTGAGCAGCAGCACCAGCACCGTCACCAGGGCCAGGAAGCTGACCCAGACCCACAGCGCATAGTAGCTGACGTCGAGAATGATCTTCAGGAAGCTCGATACCGAGCCCGGCCCCAAGGCGCGCATGGGCTTTGTCCCCCGCCAGTCACGACTCGCCTCCCCGGGCGGCCGCCGGATTGAAGTCTAGAGCGAGTGAGCCAGGAACGTCACGGCCGAGATCGGCAGGCCCGCGATCAGCGCCAGGGTCGCCAGGCGGACGACCGAGGATTCCAGGAGGCTGAACAGGCGGGGCGGCGTCATGAGGCGGTTCCGGACAGGGGGTGTCGGGCGATCCTCGCCGACGTCGCCAGGATCGCCGCTCCGCGCCCCACGAACAATGCTGCTTATCGATAAACGATATTAAACTTTCGCAATGATCCGCCCTTGCGGCGGGCGCGCGCCGGGGGTCTAAACACCTCCTGTTTTTCCGCCCGGAGGCTCCGATGACCCTGAAACTGATCAACGGCCAGAAGATCGTCGCCGCCACCCACAATCCGGGCAAGGCCAAGGAGCTGGCCGCCCTGCTCGACGGGCGTTTCGAGGTGCTGGCCGCCGGCGCCCTGGGCCTGCCCGAGCCGGACGAGACCGAGACGACCTTCGTCGGCAACGCCCTGCTCAAGGCCCGCCACGCCGCCGATTTGTCGGGCGAGGTGTCGCTGGCCGACGACTCCGGCATGTCGGTCACCGCGCTCGACGGCGCGCCGGGCATCTATTCGGCCCGCTGGGCCGGCCCGGGCAAGGACTTCGCCATGGCCATGGACAAGGTGGCCGAGCGCATCGAGGAGACCGGTTCGGAAGACCTGTCGGCCTGGTTCACCTGCGCGCTGGCCGTCGCCTGGCCGAACGGCGGCCCGGCCGTGGTGGTGCAGGGCGAGGTGCACGGAACCCTGGTGTTCCCGGCGCGCGGCGACAAGGGCTTCGGCTACGACCCGATCTTCGTGCCCAACGGCTACGACCAGACCTTCGGCGAGATGGAGCCGGCCCAGAAGGACGCCATGAGCCACCGCGCCGTGGCCTTCGAAAAGCTGAAGGCGGCGCTGTTTGAGTAAGCCCGGCCTCCCGCCTTTCAATCCGCCTGTCCCCGCGAAGGCGGGGATCCAAGCCGGCGTCCAGGAAAGCGTGCGGCGCGGAAGCTTCACCGCCTTGATCCATTCGGCATCTCAGCTTGGGTCCCCGCCTTCGCGGGGATGCGCGGCTTAGGGGGCGGGATATTGGAAAGCCCCCTCCTCCCTCTCGGCCTCTACGTCCACTGGCCCTACTGCGCCCGCATCTGCCCCTACTGCGACTTCAACGTCGTGCGCGACCGGGGGCGTACGGACGAGCAGGCGGCGCTGGCCGACGCCATCATCGCCGACATGACCGCCCAGCGCGCGCTGACCGGCGAGCGCCGGCTTTCGTCGATCTTCTTCGGCGGCGGCACCCCCTCGCTGATGGATCCGGCCGCCGTCGCCCGGGTGATCGAGACGGCCAAGGCCCTGTGGTCGGCGGCCGACGACCTGGAGATCAGCCTCGAGGCCAATCCCACCGACGCCGAGGCCGGGCGCTTCGAGGCCCTGGCGCAGGCGGGCGTGGCGCGGCTGTCGCTGGGCGTCCAGGCGCTGGACGACGCCTCGCTGAAGATGCTGGGCCGCAACCACGACGCCGGCTCGGCCCGCCGCGCCATCGCCACGGCCGCGCGCCTCTTCCCGCGCCTGTCGGTCGACCTGATCTACGCCCGCCCCGGCCAGACCGACGCGGCCTGGCGCGAGGAACTGGCGGAAATGCTGGCCTACGGCCCCGAGCACGTCTCGCCCTATCAGCTGACCATCGAGGCCGGCACCGCCTTCGACCGCGCCGTCGGCCGCGGCAAGATCGTCCCGCCCGACGAGGACCTGGCCGCCCAGCTGTTCGAGACCACGCAGGAGGTGCTGGAAGCCGCCGGCTTCGACGCCTACGAGGTTTCCAACCACGCCCGGGGCGCGGCCGCCCGCTCGCGCCACAACCTCGTCTACTGGCGCGGCGTCGACTATGTAGGCGTCGGCCCCGGGGCCCACGGCCGCCTGACGCTGGAGACCGGCCCAATCGGCGGCAAGGTCGCCACCACCGCCCGCTCGAAGATCGCCGACTACATCGCCGCCGTCGCCCGCGACGGCGTCGGCTTCGACCGCGAGGACCTCACGCCCGTCGAGGCCGCCGAGGAGCGCCTGCTCTTGGGCCTGCGCATCGACGACGGCGTCGCCTTCGCCGAGATGGCTCCGCTGGACCTGTCGCCGGACACGCCCAAGGTGAAATCGCTGGTCGAGACGGGACTTCTGGTCGACGACCCGGTTCGGTTGCGCGCCACGCGCCAAGGCCGATTGCTCCTCGACCGGCTGACAGGCGTGCTCGCGACCTGATAACGTCTCGCTTCACGGGCCCTGGCCCGGCCCACTCAACGGAAAGTACCGCCGCTTGAGCCGTTTGCTTCCCCCGCCCGTCCTGTCCGACGCCCCCCTCGCGCCCGGCCTCTATCTGGTCGCCACGCCGATCGGGAACCTGCGCGACATCACCCTGCGGGCGCTCGACGTGCTGGCCGCCTGCGACCTGCTGCTGGCCGAGGACACCCGGGTGACGGGCAAGCTGCTGTCGGCCTATTCCATCCGCACCAAGCTGGAGCGCCACGACGAGCACGTGGCCGAGCGCGCCATCCCGGCCATCCTCGAACGGCTGGAAGCCGGCGAGCGCGTGGCCCTGGTGTCGGACGCCGGCACGCCGATGGTGTCGGACCCCGGCTATCGCCTGGCCCGCGAGGCCATCGCCGCTGGCCATCCGGTGTTTCCCATCCCCGGCGCCTCGGCGGCCCTGGCGGCCCTGACCCTGGCGGGCCTGCCCACCGACCGTTTCCTGTTCGCCGGCTTCCCCCCGCCCAAGACCGGCGCGCGCAAGACCTTCTTCGAGGAATTCGCCGCGACCCGCGCCACCCTGATCTTCTTCGAAGGCGCCTCGCGGGTGGACGACACCTTGGCCGACATGGCCGCCGTGTTCGGCGCCGAGCGCCCGGCGGCGGTGTGCCGCGAACTGACCAAGCTCTACGAGACCTGCGTGCGCGGCCCGCTGGGCGAACTGGCCGTCGACCCGCGTTTCGAGGCCCCCAAGGGCGAGATCGTCATCCTGGTGGGTCCCGGCGAGGAGAAGGCCGCCAGCGCCGACGACGCCGAGGCCGCCCTGCGCGAGGCCATGACCCGCCTGCCCCTGGGCGAGGCCGCCTCCGAGGTGGCCAAGGCCCTGGGCCTGTCGCGCAAGGACCTCTACCGCCAGGCCCTGGCCCTGAAGGAGGCCGGATGACGGCCCCGCCGCTGCGCGAGATCCGCAAGGTCCGCGGCGCGGCCGCGCGGCGCTCGGGCCGGCGCGCCGAGGCTTGGGCCGCCGCCTGGCTGATGCTGAAGGGCTACCGCATCCTCGGCTTCCGCCTGGCGACCAGGGCCGGAGAGATCGACATCCTGGCGCAACGCGGACGCGTCTTGATCGTTGTCGAGGTCAAGAGTCGGACGAGCCTGGAGGCGGCGCTGGAGGCGGTGAGCTTCGAACAACGGATGCGCCTGCGCCGCGCGGGCGCGCTGGCCGCGGCGACGCGCGCCGGTCTCAAGGGCATGGCCGTGCGTCTCGACCTGCTGGCCATGACCCCCGGCCGGCCGCCTCGCCACGTGCCCGACGCCTGGCCCGACGACGGAAGAGCCTGGGCATGACCCGCGAAGAGGCCGAGGCCATCCTGACCCGCGCCGGCGAGCACGACGACGACGGCTTCCCGCTGTTCGAGGCCGCCCTGGCCTGCGCCGCGCACGACGATCCCGACCGCGACGAGCAGCCCGCCCTGGATCTGGCTCGCTCGGCCGTCGAGCGGCTGAAGGCCCGCATGCAGAGCGAGTCGCCCGAGGAGGCCATCGCCGAGGCCATGGCCGGCGACCTGCGCCTGACCGGCGACCTCCTGACCTACGACCATCCCGACAACGCCGACGTCATCGCCATCGCCGAGCGCCGCAAGGGCCTGCCCGTGGCGCTGGGGGTGTTCTACATCCACGCCGCCCGCGAGACGGGGCTGGACGTCAACGGCGTCGACTTCCCCGGCCACTTCCTGCTGCGCATCGAGACCGACGAGGGTCCGCTGGCGCTGGATCCGTTCAGCGAGGGCCGGGTGGTGCTGCCGTCCGAACTGTCGCGCCGGGCCCTGCGCACCGGCCTGATGCCCGACGTCGCCGCCCGCCTCGACCAGCTGATGGCCCCGATCTCGGATCGCGCCGTGTTGATCCGTCTGCAGAACAACATCTTCGCCCGCGCCCAGCAGTCGCGCGACTGGGCCAGGGCCGAGCGCTCGGCCCTGCGCCGCGCCCTGCTCGATCCCACCGACCACCACCCCTGGCTCGACGTCGCCGCGGCCCGCGAAGGCCAGGGCGCCCTTGCCGGGGCATTGCAGGCCCTGTCGCGGGCGCAGACCCTCGACGGCGGCGCGACCATCGCGGCCCGAGCGGCGCGCGAGCGGGTGCGGCTGCGGCTGAACTGACCCCTCTCCCCTTGCGGGAGAGGGTGGCCTCCGAAGGAGGTCGGGTGAGGGGTCGAAAGCCCGATCCGCCGCGACAGGCCCGATCGGCTAGGTAGGGACGGGTCGTTTTTGAGAGACCCCTCATCCGTCGGCTTCGCCGCCACCTTCTCCCGCAAGGGGAGAAGGATACTGAGATCGCCCCTCGCAATCGGCCAGCTTCGACTTAACTAGACACCAGCGCCGCGGAACCGTGTACCTGTGCGGCGTCCAGAAAGCCCCGGAGTCGTCATGTCGCTGAGAGTCGCCGTCCAGATGGATCCCGTCCTGGGGATCAACATCGACACCGACACCACCTTCCTGATGATGATGGAGGCCAAGATCCGCGGCCATAAGCTGTGGTTCTACACGCCCGACAAGCTCTCGCTCGAGGACGGCCGCGTCTTCGCCCGCGCTCAGCCGCTGGAGGTGTTCGCGGAAAAGGGCGCCCACGCCAAGCTCGGCGAGACCGTGCTGCTCGACATGAAGGACGACGTCGACGTGGTGCTGATGCGCCAGGATCCGCCGTTCGACATGGCCTACATCACCGCCACGCATTTTCTCGAGAAGGTGCACCCCCACACCCTGGTGGTGAACAATCCGGCCGAGGTGCGCAACGCGCCCGAGAAGCTGTTCGTCACCGACTTCCCGGGCGTGCAGCCGCCGACCCTGATCACCTCGGACCACGAGGCGATCTACGACTTCCGCGCCCGCCACGGCGACATCGTGCTGAAGCCCCTCTACGGCGGCGGCGGCTCGGGCGTGGCCCGTCTGCTGGCGGACGATCCCAATCTCGACGCCCTCCTGGAACTGCACGCCATGATCGGCCGCGAGCAGGTAATCGCCCAGAAGTTCGTCCCGGCCGTGAGCAAGGGCGACAAGCGCGTGCTGCTGGTCGACGGCGAGCCGGTGGGCGCCATCAACCGCGTGCCGGCCGCCGGCCAGGTGCGCTCGAACCTGCGCGTCGGCGGCCGCGCCGAGGCCGTCGAGCTGACCGCCCGCGACAAGGAGCTGTGCGCCATCATCGGCCCGGAGCTGAAGAAGCGCGGCCTGCTGTTCGTCGGCATCGACGTGATCGGCGACTACCTGACCGAGATCAACGTCACCTCGCCCACCGGGGCCCAGCAGCTCAAGCGGTTCAGCGGCATCGACGCCGCCGCGGTGCTCTGGGATCGGATCGAAACCATCCGATCAACCCCTGCGTGAGGAAGTGGCCATAGACGACTGAATCGTCACACTTTCCCGAAACGTTCGTTTTTCGTTCTTGCTCCGAACCGACAACCATGCTTGGCTTGTGGATAAGTCGAACGTTTTTCGGGGGAGAACGATGGCGGCCAAGGTCGTCACGGTGGCGTTCGAGGGCGTCGAGGCGCGCCGCGTCGACGTCGAGGTGCAGCTGACCGGCGGCAATATCGCCTTCGCCGTGGTCGGCCTGGCCGACAAGGCCGTGGCCGAGAGCCGCGAGCGGGTGCGCGGCGCCTTCGCGGGTCTGGGCCTGTCGATGCCCGGCAAGCGCATCGTCGCCAACCTGGCGCCCGCCGACCTGCCCAAGGAGGGCACGCACTTCGACCTGCCCATCGCCCTGGCGGTGCTGGGCGTCATGGGCGTGATCCCGCCCGACGCGCTGGACGGCTGGGCGGCCATGGGCGAGCTCTCGCTGGACGGCCGCATCGTCGCCTGCGCCGGCGCCCTGCCCGCGGCCATGGCCGCCGGGGCCATGGACCTGGGCCTGATCTGCCCCGAGGCCTGCGGGCCCGAGGCTGCCTGGGCCGGCGGCACGCGGATCCTGGCGCCCCGCTCGCTGGTGGCGCTGATCAACCACTTCCGCGGCAGCCAGGTCCTGGGCCCGCCCGTCCCCGGCCCGGTGATCGAGGGCGAGCGCGTCAGGGACCTGCGCGACGTCAAGGGCCAGGAACAGGGCAAGCGGGCGCTGGAGATCGCCGCGGCCGGCGGCCACAACCTGCTGTTCGTCGGCCCGCCGGGGTCGGGCAAGTCGATGCTGGCCCAGCGCCTGCCGGGGCTGCTGCCGCCGCTGACCTCGCAGGAACTGCTGGAGACCTCGATGGTCCATTCGGTGGCCGGGCTGATCGCGAGGGGCGCGCTGACCAGGGCCCGGCCGTTCCGCAGCCCGCACCACAGCGCCAGCATGGCCGCACTCACCGGCTGTTAATTTTCAAAGATAATGAGAATTATCAGAGAAAATGAGAGTGTGGGATGTCGGTTTTCGCAGCTGGCTGGATTCTATGCGAACATGTGGGGCCTGGTCCTCTTCCAGTGAAAACTTCGACGGTTGACGCTAATTGGCTGGACAGTTGTCACATTCGCTAACACCGGCAAAACAAGTGCACAGGCTCTCGTGATGATCCGAGCGCCGACGTCGACAGCTAGACCTCCGAGCCGCTTGTGAGATGTTCCTATGATGGCCAACCGGTTTCACGATCGACCTCATTCCAGGGAAGCGCCGGCGCACGTCACGGCTGCTGTTACGGATGTTCGCTCAGGCGATCCGAAACGCTAACTGCGAAGCTTGCTAACTGCCCTGCTCTGTCGATCTCGCTAGGGTCCCGCTGGCGTTCGGTGGAGCCCAGACCCTCTATCTCCGGCTAACCCGGATGACTTTTCGAGATCCGCCTGCCGGATGCGCGCCTCTCTGCTCCAGGCCTCGGGGCTGCTCTTCGTGAGGCCAGCGCATCGGTAGGCCTCTGTCAAGGAGCCGAACCGGTGAATGAAGAGCGCTGGCGGCGGGGACTCCGTGGCCCTGATCAGGCGTGCGGTGACATAGCCGTGGCGGGCGTGCAGTCGGCGCAAGTGGTCGAGAAGTTCATCGTCGGAGTATTGGCCATCGACGGTCGGCCACCGGGGAACAGTAACTCTCCGAGGCGGCAAGGCAGCCCGCCGGGCCGAGGTCCGGGCCATGCCGCGTCGCTTGAACTCGACGTAATCATACGGCACGCCCGCCAGCCGATAGGCGTTTGAGAGGTTTCCGAAGTGGTACCGGTAGAGGAAAGCGGAAGGTAAAGAGGGATCGGCGTTGAGCATGGCCTCGCTTAGGTGGCCCTCTCGCTCGTACACCGCACGGAGAACCGCCAGCATTTCTTCCTTGGCGACCAGCCCTTGCATCCGCGGACGCCGCCGCCAGCGCTCATTCTGGTACCCGAGGGCATCGTAAGCCGCCTGGAGCGATCCAAACAGCCTACACAGGGTTTGCTGACTTGGCGTGTAGGGGCAGCGATCGATCAGATCGCCAGTCAAGTACCCCTTCGCTTTGAGCAGTCGGGCCACTGCGGCGACAGCTTCGGCCCTCGGTAGCCGGCGGCGGGAGATACGCATCCGCTGTGCTGCACGATCGAACAGCGCCCGGCTGATCACGGGCTCCAACACCTTGGTCCGGATCCAGGCTTCAGGGGGATTTAGCCGCCGACGTCCTTTAAGCGGCTGGCTGGTGCGATTGAACACGTAAGTGCCGATCAACAACTCGTTCGTCAGGATGTTCCGTACTCGCAGCGCGGTCCAGGTGCCGCCGCCGGCCGTCGGCACGCCGGTTTCGTCCAGCCGCCGGGCGATGGCGACCAGGCTCATGCAGTCGGTACCGTACCAGCGGAAGATTTCCCGAATGACGGCTATTTCTTCGCTGGCGCCAACGGCCCAAACGACGCGCTGGTTGTTGAGAGCCTTGGTTTGACCTGGCTCCAGCTTCTGCACCGGATGGCCATGCTCGTCGACGAGGACGCGCTCAAATCCGTACCGTCGGTTGCCGCCTAGCTTGTGGCCCATCCGCGCCTGTAGAAGTTGGGCATACAAGACCTTTTCTGAGAGTTCGCGACTAAATTCGGCGGCCTGAACGCGCTTGATCTGCTTGAGAAGCGCCATAACCGGCGAACCATCGTTCTGGAAAATTTCCCGGCAAAAGACGACCGGCGCGCCCGCCTCGCAGCACAGAAACTCATACGCGGCGGCTTGATCGGTATTCTGGAAGCGCCCCCATCGGCTCACGTCCAGCACCAAAACTCGTTTAAACTGGCACGCTGGTTTCATGACGTCCGCAATCAGGGCCTGAAGCCCAGGGCGTTCCCGCAGCGTGAGTCCGCTTTCGCCGGGGTCGGTGTAGGTCTTGACGATGATGAAGCCGTGTTCAGCGGCATAGGCCGCGATGGCGCGAGCTTGGTTGCGTATCGAGTAGTCCTGATGGTCTTTCGACATGCGCAGGTATTGCGCCACCGGGATCGGCGACGGCGTGAGACCGGACATGGTTCACCTCCACGCCCCCACGGTGCCAAGGCATCCTAGCATTGCGGTCAGCGCATACGACGCGCAAACATTCGCCGTCTACACCCTAGCGTGCCTCCAAGAACCTTTGCATGATCAGAGCTATATGGCGTGGCATCAGCGCCATTCTATCGGGGCAAGAATGCAAGCGCCTTTTGAAATGACGGACGGCCTGTCCAAGCTAAAAGCAATCATAGCCGACTTTCCGACGGATAGCCGTCATTGGAACGAAGCGCAGAATAGGTTTCAGTTCATTGATCGGCTGATGATCGAGTGTCTGGGTTGGGAACACCCCAACATGGAAGTCGAACGGCGTGACGATGATGGCGGTAAGGCCGACTACGTCCTGGGAGTGCCCCCGAGGGCAGTCCTGGAAGCTAAGCGGGAGGCCGTCAAATTTGAGTTCTTACCATCTGGAAGGCCTGCGACTGTTCGCAGACTTCGGCCGCTGATCGAAGCGTGCCCCAATCTCAAGTCTGCGGTTCTACAAGTTATCAGTTACTGCTCTCTTTTAGGCGCGCAGACGGCCATAGTTTGCAACGGGCCGCAAATAGTCATCTTTCAATCAATTGCTATAGGCCACTCACCAATTGACGGTGAGTGTTACGTGTTTAACGGGTTTGACGAGTACATCTCGAACTTCGCACTTCTATGGTCACTAATTTCTCCAGAAGGCATCACGGAGAACCGCGCCTATCGCCAACTGGCCATCCATAGAAATCCGCGAATTCCCGCCAAGGCTTCGAATTCTATTACAGAGCCTTTCAAATATAGATATAGAAGCCCTTTTCAAGAGAACCTCCGGGGCTTGGCACTTACTTTGCTGGAAGATATCACTTCCCATCCAGCGGTACGAAGTGACTTTTACAAAGAATGCTACGTACCCATCGAGGCAAACAATAGACACCTGCTACTAAGTAAGAACATCATTGCGGCGCGCTACAAGCGCGCCTCCGATAGCGGCGTATCGCCATCGGCGATCGGCCTTCCAGTAGTTAGCGGCAAGCTACTTGTAGATGAGACCATCTTGGCAGAGGCGGCGGGGTCTCGGCCCATCGTGGTACTTGGAGATGTAGGGGTTGGGAAGACTTCGTTCTTTGAAAACCTATTTGAGCAAATCGAAGAAAAATATAAAGAAGACACATTTTTCATACATATAAATCTTGGCGTGAAGGCCACAATGACCGACGATATAAAGGCGTTCGTCATTGATGAAATTGCTCGGGTTTTAAAGGACGACTTTCAAACTGACATCCACAGCGGCGCGTTTGTAGATGCCGTATATCACTCGGCGCTAACATCATTCGATGGCAGCGTCGAGGGTCGACTGAAAGAAATAGACCGTATTGCATATGAGAAGGCTAAGATTGAATTTCTCAGGGAGAAGATCTCCCAGAAAGACAATCACATACAAGCTTCCCTTGGGCACATCACCCACGGGCGCGGAAAGCAAATCATAGTTATTATCGACAATGCCGACCAAAGAAGTTTCGAAACGCAGCAGAAGGCATTTCTCATAGCGCAGGAGCTAGCCGCCACGCGAAATCTAGTTGTGTTCGTAGCGTTACGCCCAAGCACATTCTATCAATCAAAAACGACCGGAGCCCTCTCAGGCTACCAGAACAAAATTTTAACAATATCACCACCACCCGCCGACGAGGTGCTTAGAAGACGAATATCATTCGCCGTCAATGTTGCTGAGGGACGCATCGCCCCCTCTGCGCTCACCAACATTCGCCTGAACCTTAGTAGCATTGTCTTCTTCCTGAGAGCTACGCTGCGGGCTATCCGTAGCAACGAGAAGATACGCGCCTTCCTGAGCAATATTGCAGGTGGAAATACGCGCTTAGTCGTTGAACTCATTACGGGCTTCTGCGGAAGCCCAAACGTTGAGAGCGAGCGCATTGTCAAAATTGAAGAAGAAGAGGGAAGCTACCAAATTCCGCTGCACGAGTTCACGAAACACGCGCTGCTTGGCGAGTATGCCTATTACAATGCGCAGTCATCTCTTGTAGCATGCAACGTATTCGATATATCTCTTGCTGATCCAAGAGAGCATTTTTTAGCGCCCTTGATTGTAAGCTATCTCTCGTCCTCAGTCGGCACCAAAGACAATGACGGCTTTGTTTCTGGATCGCATATTATTGAGGAGATGAAAGGCAGCGGATTTATCGAAGATCAAGTACGCCATAGCCTTAAACGGCTGGCGTTGAAACGCCTCATCGAGACTCCACATGCTCATTACAGGGAGATAAAGGTTCCCGAAGGCGAGCTCCCGGATAGCTTTTACTTTCGATCGACCTCAATCGGCATATACCATGTGCGCTTCTGGATGGGATCGTTCGCGTTCCTCGACGCGATGTGTACTGACACGCCGATATTCGACCTTGCGACACGAGAAGTTATATCGACAAGAGCGGGCTCTCTAGAGATTGGAGATCGCCTCAAGCGAGCAGAATCATTTAGAGAGTATCTCGAAAGTCAATGGACATCAGCAAATATCACTAGGCCATACCTGGATCTTGTGAGCGTATTCAACTCTCAAGACGACAGCTTTTCATCGGTTAGAAGAGCTGTAGAAGGAAAGAAGACTAGACATAGGAAATATCGCCCCGGCTCCAGATGGTCTAGTTAGAAATCGCCTTTTAGACATGAAATTTTCTAACCTGTCTGCGCGTTAAACCGATGCGTAACGCTAGGTTCTCATGGTTTCAAATAGAGGTTCGGATGGCCTCCTGCTTATTCAAGCGATCAGCTCTAGGGCGTGGGGGTCACCGGTCGTACGACCGGCTACCGATTTGAATGCCCCCAACACCTACCAGTTGGCCTTGAGGGGGTCCTAGGGCTGCAAGGAGGCCAGTTCCGAGCGAGCCCAATGGGCAGGCGGCAAGGCCAAGCCATTCGGCGCAGAGGCCAATGGTCGCCGCAAGGCCGCCAGCTTCGCGCAGCAACAGCGTCTCGGGTGAGGTATACGCGGCTTGGGCCTTTGCCAGGTCCCCGACCAAGCGCAAGGAGCAGCCGCTCCTGTGGCCCAGAAGCGCCGCCACATCCAGATCGTTCGCCGTCGCCAGACCGGGCGCGTCGATGACGTGCAGGCGATGATCAGTCGGCTCGTAAAGGGCGACAAGCTGATGGTCGCTGTTGATGAGCAGGACTCTGACGCAATGCAGTCCGCCGGCGGTCGGGTAGGGGCGATGTTCAGTAGCTATTCCCGCGCGCCCCACGCCGGTGGGAGTCGGCGCCATGACATACCAAAGAAGGTCGGCGACCTCATGGATGTGAACTGGACCGCCGATCGACGAATGGCGGGTCTGCAGGACGTCAAGGAAGGACCGCTCCGGCGGGAGGGTTGGTTCCGGCAGCGACAAGATGCGGTTTGCGCGGGGCCAGGCATCTGACCACGCGCCCGGTTCGCTAAGTGGAGCAGGCTCTTCAGTGAGCATCCCAGCCAAGGGCTTCCCAGGTCTTATAATGCTTGATGCAGCCGCGGCATTGCCCGCAGGCCAGATTGCCCGTGTGGCACGAGTGCGCCCAGGCCAGCACCTCGCGGGGAATGCCCGACGTGGTGACAAGCTCGACGGCGTCCAGCGCGATCGCCGGCGCCTCGACGGTCAGGCCACCCTCCTGCATCGCCATCAGGCCCGAAATCCGCTCGATGAACTCCGGGCGGCCGTCGGCATGCTCCCCGTCGGTGCGCAGGGCGCCAATCGCCAAGCTCTTTGCCCCCAGCTTGATCGCGAACATCCCGGCGAGGGTCAGCAGCAATTGATTGCGAAACGGCCACCACTCCGGAACCGGAGCGACGGAAGAGGCTGGTGTTCCGGCCATGTCGCCAGAGCCCAAGGGCGAGCAATCGACTTTTATGGCCCGGTGCTCGATGCCCATGGCCGCGCATGCCGCTGTGCCGGCGTCAAATTCAGCCTGGGCGGCGCGCTGGCCGTAGTCGATGAAGATTGCGACATCAGGTCGGCGCCACCAAGCCACGCTGATGGAGTCCATGCCGCCAGACATGAGGATGGCTCGCATGTCAGGGCAGCTTCCAGACGGCGCGGTAGAGCGCCGATGCGAAGTCGTCCGTGATCTCGCAGCCGGTGCCCTCGATCATCTTCAGGTCTTCTTCTTTCACGTTCTGCGCCAGCGCCATGACAGGGATACCCTTCTTGATCGCATACCCGACTTCGAAGATCGTGCCGGGGTCCAGGCCGTTGAGGATGGCGAAGACGACGTTGCTGGCCTCTAGGCCGGCGATGTCCTTGGGAGCGACATAGCTGGCGGGTCCGGGGCCGACCTCGTGGACGGGCGAAAAGACAGATGCGCCAAGAGCGGTGAGCAGGCTGAGGCTTTCCTCGACGAGCCAGCGTTGCCCGATATCGAAGAAGGGGCTGGCAAGATAGATCGTGCCGTCGCCTGGCTTGATCGGGGCAAACTGCAGTGCTTGCAGCGCGCCTACGGCCGGGGCGGGCAGGTAGCGGGTGTTGACATAGTTGGCCGTCGCTCGCGAGGCCAGGTCCGCGGCTTGGTCGGGCGCCATGCCCTGGCAGCCCCATAGCGCGGCGAAGGTCGCCGAAAAGACGTCGCCCGATCCGACCTTCCACACATATTGGGTCTCGTAGGCAGGGATGGTGTGCTCTCCCGAGGCAGTCAGGACGACGGCGCCATGGCTGCCCTTCTTGAGCACGATCACCTCGGCGCCTTCGGATTCCAGCAGGCTTCGGGCTGCCAACATCGGATCATCGATGCCGGTCATGGCGTGGACTTCAGTGCGATTTAAGACGAGCGCTAGGCGCTTTGCTTTGGAGCCATTTTCTGAGAAGGGGCGCGGATCGAAGGCTGATTGGGGATCGTACACCGCAACCCCGGCATCGATGATGGCGTCCCCTTCCATCATGCCGTAGCGCAGGACGACGTCGCCCTTGACGGTGATGGTGGGCGCTTGAGCGATCTGGGATGGAGGTGGGTAGATCGAGGGCCTCGCCAACGGGTGCAAGTAGCTGAAGCTGACGAACTGGGTTGCGGGGTGTGCCTTCAGGGTCGCGCCGCAGCGTGTTGCGAGATCCTCAACCGTGGCCTGGGCTTCCGTTGCGACATAGGTGACAAGTTCCACCGGGCCATCGACGAGTGTTTCCACCGCGTGGGCGGCTCGGCCGGCGGAGCCGAAGACCGCATCCCAGGCGGGCTCGATGCAGGTCTCGCCGTAGACGCCGCCAACAATTGTCAGGCCATGGGTCACTGCGGGTCTACCGTGACCTGGTAGACGCCGCCGGCGATGTTTGTGATCGTGGCCAGATAGCGCGCTCCGCTATCGATGCATTTGATTATGTTCAGGTAGCCGTTGAATGTCAGGGAGCCTGCTTCGGTCCCGGCGATCGTCTTGACCGCCAAAACCGGCGATCGGCCGGTTCTGTCGACGGAGACGCTGAGGGTGTCCCCGATCTTTGACCCGCCCAGAACGGCAGCCTTGGGGCTGTTGATCGGTCCCTTGTATGAGATCGAGCAAGGATCGATGGGGCCGCCGCCAGAGCCTAGCCCGCCGCCGCCACCGCTCCCTGAACCGCCGCCGCTGAAGTAGCCGTCGCTGCGGCCTCCGCCTGATCCTGACATTGCTGCTCGCCCCAACTTAAGAGGGGCAAAGCTTCGCCATTGCAATTTGAGGTGTCAATGAGGGAGGTCAGCAGCTTGCGATCCATGGATCGCATGGTGTGCCACATCACCGCGTCCACGACTGACGCGCGCACGCCCCCGGCCGAGCAAAAGTCCAGGAAGCGACTTTCCAGATCCAGATAGTGGCGGGCCGGATCAGAACCGTTCGGGAAGACGGCCATGTGCTCGCAGGCGCGGATGATGTGGACGTCCAGGATCGCCACCGCGTCGCTGGCGCGCCGATTCCTCACGATCCACGAGGCGGTCTTCGGCCCGATCCCTGGCAGTCCGCACAGCGCGTCGCGGAACTCAACGTCGGTCAGGCTCGTCTCGTCGATGTCGTCCAGGCCAACTAGGGCGCCGGCCAGGTACTTCGCCCTTTGCCGGGCGAAGCGATAGCGCACGGGCCTCCCCTTCACGATGAGGGGCTCAAGCAACAACGCCTCCAGCCGCCCTTGTGACAGGTGACCGGAGTCCTGGTCTGCAAGGGCGTCCAAAATCCGGGCAGACGCCGCCAGGCCCACTTCCGCCGGGGCGCCGTGCCCCCCGAGAAGGCACGTAACGACTTCTTCCCGCAGAGATTGGGTCAGCGTGAAATCAATCTCGCCGCCGTCGTCCTGCATCCACGACTGACTGACCCAGAAGGCGGGCGAGAGGATGTGTTCGAAGGCGCCCCACTGGATGCCGGGCATGATCTCAGCTTCGGGGCCTGGCAGGTCCAGAAAGCGATAGTGACCGTCGATGCCGGCGATGACCTGTTGCATGGTTGATCCATTCCATGTAATGCATGGAATATTATGTAATTTGTGCATGCGAGTCAATGACTTCGGTCGATCTGGTCGATGCAATTCTCGCCCGTATGGTGGCGGACGACGTAAGCCGGAGCGCCCTGGCTCGCGCGTGCGGGCTGTCACAGCCGCACATCAGTCGCGTTTTGAATAAGCAATTGAAACCCGGGCCAAAAACCCAGATTAAGTTGACGAGCTGGCTTAATGGACCAGGCGTTCAGCCCCCCTTGGAGGGGCCTGCGCCGTCGATCGCCGACCTTCAGCGATTGGTGAAAAGAATGGGCGGGAAGTCACCCGAGCGCCGCATGCAAATCATGCATTTTCTGCGGTTGCTGGACGCGGTGGCGGGCGATGGCTGATTGCCCGCCACCCATTGTCCTCCATCAAGTCAGGCGCAGATTGGCTGACGAACTAGGACTGCCGCGCGATGCTCAACCTCGGCCTCTCGTTGCTCACTTTCGCCATCGTGGTCGTCGGTGAGTGCTGGTGGATGGACCATCGGGGTGCTGCAGCTTCCCCTCCGAGCCGGCCGGGTCGGAAGATCAGACTTCGCTAGCCGCAATCGCCACGGTGGTCGCGCTTAGCGATACGGCGTCTTGCTCCAGCGACCACAACAGCCACGGCGCCTGTTCAGGTCATTCCGAGCTTTGATTGTGCAGGCTGACCAACACAATCACGGCGAAGTTTAGAAATCGCACAACTTTGCCGACTACCGATTGGCCCAGCGCCGTGGCCTCGTATGAGGACGCGGCCGGCGGCCACGGTGATGAGTAAGCCATGCGTACAAAGGCTCAGGCGCAGCTCTCGTTGAGCGCCTTTCCCAAGGACGGCTTGATTTGGCAGGTCGTTGGCCACGGCAAGATCAGGGCACCGACCGAAGTTGACGAGGCTGCTTGCGAGGTAAGCCTGGCCGAGGCTGGCTGGGACAAGGTGTCCTGGCAGCCGCCAGCGGCGGCGCGGACCTGCTCGATCTGGATTGGATTGGGTCAGCTGCCGCTTACGCCGGTGGGGAGCCTCTGGCGCGACGGCACCTATCTAGAGCAGGCCCCTAGCAAGGCCAGCCGCGTCGAAGTTGTCGGCACCTCGAAAAAGTGGTCGGATCTGCCGCTGGGGCGGACTGCCGCCTATCAGCTTTCGCCTACGGCTCCGTGGACACCAGCCTACCCGCTGGCCGAAGAAGCGGCCGCGCCGCTCTTTCTGGTCATGACCGGCGATGGCGGGATGCTGTGGGTCCCGGCTATCGAGGTGGCCAGGGCGACGTTCGGTGTAACGAGCCAATGGCTGAGGTTGATGATCGAAGGCGGCATGGACATCTGGCCCGACCTGCGGGGGCGGATCATCGATCCTAAGCGATCGGGACGCTATGGCGAGGCCGGCAGATCTCTGAGGGTTTGGGCCTATCGAGGCCTGGACGACCTGGACGTGCTCGCCGCCGCGCGAATCTGCGCTGAACATGGCCTGCGCTATAGCTTCAACCAGGTCTGCGAAAGTTTGCGGCGCAACGGCTTTGGACGTGGCCCCACCCATGTGCGCATACCGTTCCCGTTCGCTAGGCCAAGCACATGGACGGTCGAAACACGTTGGGTGGGGGTCCGGGCAGCCGATGGCCAGCTCAAGAAGCGCCACCTGGTCACGCGGATTTTGCACATAGAATACGATCTTGGCCTGGATCATGTTCGTGTTTTCCACCCCGGCCGGGTCGAGTCCGACGAGGGGGAGGTTCCGCTCGATACAAGCTCCCAGCGGCTGCGCCTGCGCGCCCAGGGCGACATCAGCCAGGACGTTCAGGTGATCACCGGCCAGGCGAGCTGGGCGGCGCTGGGCGTCATGCAGAAGACCTCGCTCAATCAGCGAGCGTCTGGGGGCTGGACCATCGAGCATATCCCTGTCGAGCCCGAAGAGTTGGGCGCGGGGAAAACCGCGATCGTGCCGGTCGATGGCCCGATCCGCGCGGCTACGACGGCCGGACACGGCCCCAAGTCGGAGCGACGCGGTCGCCTGGCCATCAAGCTCAACATAAAGGACAAGGTGCAGGCCAAGATGGACGTCTCCCGCCCGCCTCCGGCTCGCATAGCCTCCACGATCGCCGCGCTTGAGAAGCTGTCGGTGGACTTGCGACGTGAGCTAGAGATCGTCGCGCCGAAGGAGGGGCCCGGTAGCGATCGTATCGACGGGCTTTGGCGATATCCGACGGACAGCGGCGCCGGCGTCCTGCACTGGGCGACCACCAGGGAGGGGCGCCAGCGCCGCGCCCTGGTCGCGCGTCTGCGGGGCGATCGGGGCTGGATCTACTTCTTTGAGGCCGAGCACTTGGAAATCGAAAGCGCTGAGCCAGGCAGCGGGCCGTCATCGGTCATCGGCCAGGACGGCTATTCGGCGCTCTGTGTCCTCTCCTACCCTGGAGGGGATCTGATGTCGGCCGACATGATCGGTGATCTGCTGCGTGTGAACGCCCTATCCCGGGGCGTGTGGCGGCGGCCGGGCTTGGCGCTGCCAATGACGACCGTGCGTAGGGCCAATGCTTGGCTTCACGATCACGGTTCTTACGCTCGGGCGATCAAGCGGGCTATCGGCCGGCTGGAAGGCAATCCTGCGGCGGCGGACCCTAGCTAGTCGTCGAGCTGGCGCAGGCCAAGATCTTCGGCGAATTCCTCAAACCGCGCCCGCGCATCGGCCTTGAAGATCGCCGTCACCGCCTGGCAGTCCCCCACCCATCGACGCAGGGTCTCCTTGGTCGCTGTAGCGCCGGTATTGCGAAGATAGGCCAGGACCGCGGCGATCTCCGCGTCACTGGGCTTGTAAAAGCCATGGCTCAAATGGTCAGCGACGACGCGTTCGATCGCGTAGGGTGGGTTCAACTCGTCGCGCAGCAGCCAGCTTCGCCATACCCGCGCTTCCTTGCAGGTTTGGACGAGGCGACTGGGCCATTGTTTGAGCACGGCCGCCACTAGGTCCAGAAGCCGGTGGCGCTCTGCCACGCCAAGGTGCTCCAGCGACTGGCCTTTGGTATAGGGGTAGGGCGACGGATCGCCACCGTAGTGCTTGACCACGGCTTTGCGTAAAGCGTCCGAGCGCGGATTAAAGGCCAAGCTCTTGGCGATGATCCTCAGGCTGCCGAAGTAAAGGTGGCTCCAGCTAAAGATGCTGGTGCCCAGATGCCCCCAGCCCCGCTCCAGGATCGAAAGGGTCCGGGTCTGCAGCTCTAAAGCCCGCCGGCTGGCCATCGGCGCGGTGGCCTGACGAAGGTCCCATCCACATCGTGGGCAGATATGCAGCGCTGGCGCGCGGTGAGGCTCCAATGTTCCGCCACAGCCATCGCACCGGTCAAGAAGCCGGCGGACGTGCGCAGGGCAGCACGTTACGAAACCAAGACGCCAGGCTCGCTTGAAATAGCCCGTCTCTTCCAGGCAGCCAGGGCAGTATTGCAGCCCGGCCAAGCGCCTGATCCGGTGGCGGACGCCGACATGCAGCACCCAATCGTTCCTGCCACCCGGAACGTAGTGTTCGACAAGATATCCGTCATAGGCCGCCAGCGTCGTGGCCCAGGCGCGCGTGACGGGCGTTAGGGTTTTGGCGGCCATCACGCCGACGATGCGGGGATCGGCGAAGTTGTCGATGTCGCGTGTCAGGAGGGGCGGGGTCGAGCGCCACGTCATATGGGCCAAGGTATAGGGCTTGAGCCCTAAGCCATGGGCGATGCGCAGGAACCAGGACGAAAGCAGCTCGTCTGGGCGAGGCGCGGGGCAATAGGGCCAGGGGCGCGATCTAGCCGGGTCAGGGCTTTGCTTCCAGGCCTGGAAGACCGCCTCGACCTCGTCGATCATCTGACTGACCGAACGAGCGCTTCGGTGATGCGCTCCTCGCCGCTGTCGACCGCGGCCAGGGCCGCGTCATAGAGGAGGTTGGAAAGCTCGCCGATGATGCCGCCCTTGGAAAGGGTGTAAAGACGCTCGCAAAGCGATGGATCGGTCAGGTCGCTGGGGCGGCGCAAGGGGATCAGCTTGCCATAGGCCCGCAAGATCTTGCGCCACTCGTTGTCTAGTTTCATGGGCTCGAGATGGATCCGATTAAAGCGCCGGTCGAGCTGATCTTCCTTATGAAAGACCTGGTCGACGCCAGCGGTGCCCGCCGCGACGATCGGCACGCCGGTTTCGTTGGTGAGGTTCTTGATCAGGACGTTGAAGTGCAACCGCTTGTCGAACCGGCCCGACAGCGCGTTGTGAAACTCGTCCATCAGCACCACCTTCACACCGCACCGGGCGATCGACTGGCGGACCATCAATTCCTTTTGGGCCACGCTGATGGAGGGCGAGGGCCTCATCCCAAATTCCAGCAGGATGTTGTTGTAGAGCTTAGTCTCGTCCCCCGCTGGCGGGGTCTGAATTCGGATCGCCGGCAGCACTATCCAGTCGCCAGCCCCATCAAACGCTTCGCTTTCCACCCGCTTGGCGTTCTCGGCGCGAACGCGGGTCTCCCAGCGTTCCAGGATGGTCGACTTGCCCAGGCCGGACTCCCCGTAAATGAGCAGATTGCGCGGCCGGATCGAGGGCGGGGTGATCAAGTAGCGGTTCAGGATCGCAAAGATGTTGTCGGCCGCCTTGTGGCCGATCCACAGACCGCGCCAGCGGGCGATAATCCGCTCCTCGACAGGTAGGTCAACGAGCGCGCGGGCCTTAGGGTGAAGGTGATCGAGCCCTTCGATGAGGGGGGCGGCCGTGGTTTCAACTGAGTCCATCAGATGTCCAGATCATCATAGTCGTCGTCGGGTTCGACGAGCGGCGCGGCCGGCGTGAGCGAAAAGGCCCGGCTTGTCGGCTCGTGCGGCGCGGGCCTATCGCGAGCGATGGGCGTCGTCGCGGCCGGCGACGTTGGGGCCGCAGCGGCGATGACGGCCTTCTCTCTCGCGATGGCGGTATTTTGGCTGAGACGGCGCTGGTTGTCCCGCTGGGCTTTGCGGGTAAGCTTTTGGGCTTCCTCCAGGAGGGCGAGGCGTTTGCGCCGCTCATTATAGGCGTCGAAAATCGTCAGCTCCGTATAAGCCTTGATACCCTTGGCCTTCAGGTCTGCACGTACCGCGCGCAACTCCCAAATACTCATGGGCGGGCCTTCGGCATGCCGATAGGGCACGGTCAGATAGCGCTTGTTGTCGGGGTCCCAGATGTAGGTCCGGCTGATGTCACGGGGGTCCCTGCGTACTGTGAAGGTGCTCCCCCTTTCACGGGCGTGGCGGTGCCGCATCGCCACCAGCTCGTCGGAGTCGTATTTGATCAGGTCCCACACCACGCCATAGGCTTGGAGGGTCAGCATCTTGAAGGGCAGCAGCTCGATGCGAAGCTGCTCTAGATTGTTGGGCTCCTCAGGGAGTTCGCGAATCTGAACGCCATTTTCGAAGAAGCATGAGCGCCACTTCTGCAGGGGCGTCAGGCCGCCGAGCGAGGAGTGCGGCGTGTTCATGTACTCGTTCAGCACGCTGAGCAGATAGAGTTCCATCTCCTGCAGGGTGAGGCTAGCGGTCTTGGCGCTGTCGCGGGTTTTGCGTTCCTGAACGTTCGCCCCTGTGGCCCCCGGCATTGATTTGACCTTCTTGGCCAAGGTGCCGAAGAAGCGCTCGATATGGGCACCGAACTGGGGGCGCTTGACCGGTCTGTTGAGGAGTTCGCGATCCTCCTGCGCCAGAAAGCGGCGAAGCATCGTGCCGCGAAATTCCTTGGCGTTGTCGGCCATGATGATCTGAGGCAGGCCCCAAACCGGCCAGACCATGTCCACGCCCAGTACCTTGAGCCACGCCTCCTTGCGGGTAATGGCGTGAAAGATGGCTGCGCCGGCGACGCCGGCGGACGGAGGGTCGAGCGTCAGAACAAAGCCGGTGGGCATGAAGGTGTGGGTGCAGATGGATAGCGCTAGCCAGGGTCGGCCAATCGGGAGCCGATAGATGTCGTCGACGATCTCGGCGTCGTAGGGCCAATAGTCGATCTGCACGCAGGAGAGCGGAGCCGTGCCGAAGGGGAACTTGCCCATCAAGGATGCTTTGGCATCCCGCGCCGCGCGCTTCCCTTGGCGTCGCTCGATCGCGTGGATAGGGTCTACCTCGGCAATGTGCCTATAAAGCGTGACCATGCCCGGCGCGGCCAGCTGGGCGTCCGCAAAGGCGGGCAGCACGAAGTCGTTGTAGACCTCCACGACATTCCGCTGGCGGCGATTGAGATATTCCTTGTCGATGATATGCGCCAGCAGGGCCTTGCGCTCATCGCCCAGCCGGCTCTGTCCTTGCCCGCCGGGCCGTTTGCCGGGCAACAGGCTCACCGGATCACCGTTCCATTGTTCCAGGCGGCGATAGATCGTCGCCGGGCTGGTCGCCAACTTGTCGGCGACCGCGGCGACAAAGGCCGCCCGCTCGCCACGCTCCACGCTCTTTTCCAGAAGCGGCTTAAGCGTATCGTGCCATCGATATGCCGTTTCAATTTCGTCCGGGCTGCAATCGTCATAATGGCGCTTAGGCGCGCTGAAGACGGGTTCGTGGTCGATTTCCTGGGCCGTGACGACCCGCGTCTGGCCGCTCTCAAACCGGACAATGAAGCAGTCGAAGTCGAGGATCTTTACGAACCTGCCGGCGCGTCCGCCTACAGAGACCTCTTCGCCGACGCGGAAATTAGCCGGTTTCAATCGCCGCCTCCTCTTCAGCCAGCTTTGCCCACCATCGCATGGCCGTCATATCGCTGACCGGGACGTCCAGGTCGGCCACCAAGTAGCCCATGCCCAACATGTGGAAGAGCGCCTGCTGGGCGGTGTCCCGCAAAAGGCCATCTGCGATCAGCAGCTTTTTGACTTCACCGAAGGAGCGGCTGGCGACGCCTGGATAGGTGAGGATGGCGCGCACGGTGGAGATGATGTCCTGCGACAGTGGCCGCCGCATCGCGGGACCAAGTAGCGCGGCGTTTGCCTGCCGGGCACAGTTTATAGTTCGATCGGTCACGACCCTGAAGCCGACGCCCTCGGCGGCAAAGTGCTGTCTGGCGGCCCGATACTTTGGGGCTAAGTCCGCGTAGTCCCGCTTGAGGATCTGGTAGGGCTTGATCTCGAACACGACCTGCTGCTTGCCGAATGGCTGGCGCGCATCTTCCCACCAGGTCGCCAGGATGTCGGGCGTGTAGCGCCGACGGCGCCCGTCCACGACCAGATCAAGTGTGACCGGCTGCGTCGCCAGCGCCTCAATCCCTGTGTCGATTTCCAACATGATCAGGAAGTCGCGCTCCAGCTTCGACTCGTAGTGAAGCTGCCGAGCGGGAAAGCGCGTCGGGAGGGAGCCGGTGATCGACCGATGGCTTGGCGGGATGATCCGAGTCACTGCCCGTCTCCAATCTCGTCGCACTTTCTTCGATAAAATAGCATTCTGTCTCGCTTTCTTTGAAAATTATTTGTGGGCGCTTCGGGCTGCGGAGGGGGAACAAACTGAGATTTCATCTCACTATCTCTGAAAGTTCACACCGGCGGGGGCTTGCGCGCCAAGCCCGGCGAGGTGTCGCTGGCCCACAACGGCGTGCTGTTCCTCGACGAGTTGCCCGAGTTCGGCGTCCAGGCGCTCGACAGCCTGCGCGCGCCGCTGGAGACCGGCGAGGTGATGGTCGCCCGCGCCAACGCCCACATCCGCTATCCGGCCCGGGTGCAGCTGGTGGCGGCGATGAACCCCTGCCGCTGCGGCCATGGCGGGGCCGGGCGCGGCGCCTGCGGCAAGGCCCCGCGCTGCATCCGCGACTACCAGGGGCGGGTGTCGGGGCCGCTGATGGACCGCATCGACCTGGCCGTCGACATGCCCGCCGTCACCGCCGCCGACCTGGCTTTGCCCGCCGCCAGCGAGGGCTCGGCCGAGGTCGCCGCCCGCGTCGCGGCCGCCCGGCGCCTGCAGGCCGATCGCGCCGAAGACCTGATGCCGGGAACCGCCGAGACGCTGAACGGCCGGGCCGAGGGCGAACTGCTCGAACGCATCTGCGCCCTCGACGATGCCGGCCGCGCCCTGCTGGCCGAGGCCGCCGAAGCCGGCCGCATCAGCGCCCGCGGCTGGACCCGCACCCTGCGCCTCTCACGCACCATCGCCGACCTGGAAGGCGCCGGATCGGTCAAGCGGGTGCACGTCGCCGAAGCCCTGGCGCACCGGCGGACCAGTACGGCCGGGGAGATGGAAGGAACCTTGTGAAACCTCTCCCGTGGGGAGAGGGAGGGGCCCGCCGCGAAGCGGTGGGAGGGTGAGGGCGTACGCCGTCGGCGGTCCCGCCACCCTTGGTCCATGGCCTCTCCAGAAAGGGCGAAACCCCTCACCCTCCCAGGCTGTCGCCTGGGCCCCTCCCTCTCCCAACGGGAGAGGTGGAGTTTGGCGCGACCTCCACCGCCCGTTAAGTCGTGGCTGATAGAGTTGACGCCATGACCAAGACCCGCGACGCCGTCTCCGCCGAGCAGTTGGCCACCCTGAGCCACGAGTTCCGCACGCCCCTGAACGGGGTGCTGGGCATGGCGCGTCTGCTGGAGAACACCCGCCTGACCGCCGAGCAGCGCTCCTACGTCGCCGCCCTGCGCGAGAGCGGCGACCACCTGCTCTCCCTGGTCAACGACGTGCTCGACTTCGCGCGCCTGGGCGCCACGGCGCTGGAGCTGCACCTGGCGCCCGTAAGCCCCGAGGACCTGCTGCGCCAGGTGGCCGAACTGATGAGCCCGCGCGCCCACGAGAAGGGGATCGAGATCGCCTGGGCGGTCGAGCGCGGCCTGCCGCCGCTGCTGGCCGACGAGGGCCGCCTGCGCCAGGTGCTGCTGAACTTCGCCGGCAACGCGGTGAAGTTCACCGAAAAGGGCGGCGTGCTGATCACCGCCCGCGACGCCGGAAACGGCCGCGTGCGGTTCTCGGTCGCCGACACCGGACCGGGCGTGGCGCCCGAGGCGCGCGAGAAGATCTTCGAGGCCTTCGTCCAGACCGATCCCTCGCATCAGGCCCAGCTGGGCGGCGCAGGGCTGGGCCTGGCCATCGTCGCCCGCCTGGCCGCCGCCATGGACGGCGAGGCCGGCGTCGCGGAAAACCCCGGCGGCGGCGCCGACTTCTGGTTCGAGGCCCCGTTCGAGCGCCATCACCAAGCCCCGGCCGCCCCGCCGCTGGAAGGCCGGTTCGTCGCCGTCGTCTCGCCCAACCCCGTGGTCCGGGAAGCCGTCGGCGCCCAGGCCATCGCCAGCGGCGCCTGGGTCAGGAACCTCGCAGGCCTCGACAAGGTCGAGACCCTGCCGGCCCAGACCGTGCTGCTGGTCGACGCGGCCCTGGCCGGCCCCGACCGCCCGCTGGCCGCGCCGGCCGGCCGCGCCGCCGTGGCCCTGCTCACCCCCGACCAGCGCGACCTGATCCCCAACCTCTCCAAGGCCGGTTTCTCGGGCTACCTGATCAAGCCGCTGCGCCGCGCTTCGCTGGTCACCCAGGTGCTGGCCGCCAAGCCGATCGACGCGGCGCTGGAGGCCCTGGTCACCCCGGCCGAGGCGCAGGACGACCGCATCGCCCCGGCCGCCGCCCCCGGCGCCCGCGTGCTGCTGGCCGAGGACAACCCGATCAACGCCCTCCTGGCCCGCACCCTGCTGGAGCGCGAGGGCTGCACGGTCGACCGCATCGCCAGCGGCGACGAGGCCGTGGCGGCCCTGTCGCGCGGAACCTACGATCTGGTCTTCATGGACCTGCGCATGCCCGGCCTGAACGGCCTGGAGGCCACCCGCGCCGTCCGCGCCAAGGGGGTCGACACCCCGATCCTGGCCCTGACCGCCGACGCCTTCGACGAGGATCGCCGCCAGTGCCTGAGCGCCGGCATGGACGACTTCCTGGTCAAGCCGCTGACGCCGGCCGCCCTGCGCGAGGCCCTTTCCCGCTGGACCGGCCCCGACCGCCCCCGCCGCTGGACGAACGACGCGACGCGCGCCAAGGTCGCCGGCTGACGGGACGGTCCCAGCCTCCCCGTTCACTTCGGGGAAGACCATGACCGAGCAGACCAAGAGCGAAGCAAGCGCTGCGCCCAAGAAGAGCCTGGCCGGCGCCCTGGCGGTGTTCGGCGAGCGCCGGGCCCTGGCCCTGCTGGGCTTGGGTTTCGCCTCGGGCCTGCCCTACATGCTGATCTTCGACACCCTGTCGCTGTGGCTGCGCGACTCGGGCCTGTCGCTGGCGGTGATCGGCTTCTTCAGCCTGGCCACCCTGTCGTTCTCGCTGAAGTTCCTGTGGGCGCCGCTGATCGACCGCACCAGGATCCCGGTGCTGCACGGCCTCCTGGGCCATCGCCGCGCCTGGATGCTGGTCTGCCAGGCCGGGATCATGCTGGGCCTGTGGACGATCTCGACGCTCAATCCCGCGACCAACCTCGGCCTGCTGGCCGCCCTGGCCGTGCTGACCGGCTTTCTCACCGCCAGCCAGGACATCGTCATCGACGCCTGGCGTATCGAGGTGGCCGACGCCGAGCGCCAGGGCCCCATGGCCGTGGCCGTGCAGTGGGGCTATCGCGGGGCCATGGTCATGGCCGGCGCCGTGCCGCTGATCCTGGCCGAAAGCTTCGGCTGGAACTTCTCCTACGCGATCATGGCCCTGGCCGTGCTGATCGGGGTCGGCGCCACACTGTGGGCCCCGCGCGAGGCGGCCCACACCATCCGCCCGATCCATACCGACGACGTCTCCCAGCCCCAGGTCCTGGTGGTGCTGGAATGGCTGGCACGCCTGGCGATCATCGCGTTCGGCGCCCTGATCCTGGGCTCTGGCCTGGCCGGCGACGCCGACCTCCTGTCCAAGATCGTCGGCGGCGAAACCCTGGCCGAGGCCTGGAAGGCCAAGCCCAACGGCGTCTGGCTGCAGCTTCTCGGCGCCCTGGCGGGCCTGGGCGTCATCGTGCTGGCCGCCTGGCCGATCCCCGGCCTGCGCACCAAGCCCGGCGTCTATCTGTCGACCGCCCTGGGCTCGCCGCTGAAGGAGTTCATGAACCGGTTCTCGGGCGTCGCCGGCCTGATCCTGGCGGCAATCTGCATCTACCGGGTCTCGGACTTCGTGCTCAACATCATGAACCCGTTCTACCGGGACATGGGCTTCTCGCTGACCGAGATCGCCGAGATCCGCAAGGTGTTCGGCATCATCGCCTCGATGATCGGCGTGTTCCTGGGCGGGGTGATCGTCGCCCGCTTCGGCCTGATGAAGGCCCTGATCATCGGCGCCTTCGCCCAGCCGATCAGCAACCTGGGCTTCGCGGTGCTGGCGGTCAGCGGCCACAGCGTGCCGATGCTGTTCACCAGCATCTGCCTGGACAACATCTGCGGCGGCATCGCCGGCACGGCGCTGATCGCCTACATGTCCAGCCTGACCACGGCGGGCTTCACGGCCACCCAGTACGCCCTGTTCTCGTCGCTCTACGCCCTGCCGGGCAAGCTGGTGGCCTCGCAGTCGGGCCGCATCGTCGAGGCCTCGGCCGCCGCCGCCGAGCACGGCGCGCTGGCCGGCCTGAAGGGCCTGTTCGCCCGCACCCCGCCCGAGACCTTCGCGGCGGCCGGCGCCAAGCTGGGCGTCAGCGGCCAGGCCATGGGCGCGGGCTATGTGGCCTTCTTCATCTACACCGCCCTGATCGGGGTGGCCGCGATCATCCTGTCGTTCCTGGTCGCCGCCCGCCAGCCCAAGGTGCAGGCGGCCAAGGCGGCGGCCGAAGCCGCCGCCTGATCCCTCACCCGCAGCTGCAGATCAGCGGATAGCTGGTCGTGTCGGCGATGGTGGTCATGCCGAAATAGTCGACCAGAACCGACTCGGCCGTGCAGAAGGCGCCCTCGACCCAGGCCTGGTCGTTGGAATAGGCCTCGCCGATGATGAACAGGTTGGCCGCCGTCGCCCCGGGCACGAGGCCCGTGGGCTGGCGGATACGCTGCATCACGTCGCAGATGTCGTAGTGCGCGGCCCAGGCGTGATAGCCGGCCCCGAACGGGTTCAACGAGAAGTCGTTGAAGATCGCCTCGACCGGCCAGGGGATCTGGTGGGCGGCGTTGGGATCGCCCCAGTGCACCTTGGCCAGCTCCAGCAGCACCATGCGGATCATGGTGTCGGTGGCCTTGCGCGGGCCGAACAGCACCTGGTGGTCCTGGTCGATCGGCACCTTGCGGCGCTCGGTGACGTCGACCTCCAGCTCCTGCCAGAACTGCACGTACTGCATGTCGTCATACGAGGCGAGGACGCCGTAGGCGGGGTTCTCCGCCCCGTCGCTGTTGTTCCCGAAGTAGTAGACCTGGCGCAGCGGGAGGTCGGTGATGGTCGGGCCGAAGGTGTTGGGCGCCCCGGTCAGGCTGGGCGGATAGGGCACGTCCGCATCGTTCCACCACGGGCGGTCGAAGAACAGCATCACCCGCATCGACGGCTGGCGGATCACCCCGTCGATATAGAGCTGCACGCCCTCGGCGTTGAGGATGTCGAGCGTGCCGTCGGGCATGTCGGCGTACTGGGTGGCCTCGGCCACCAGGTCCAGCGAGGCCGGCGGCATGGCCAGGAAAGCGTTCTGCGTTGTCTGCACCGCCCCGCCCTTGAACGGCGTCTCGGCCGACGCCAGGCGGTAGTTGACCGTCTCGCCCTCCAGCCAGATCGAGTGCAGGCGCGTGCGCTGGGTCAGGTCGAAGGTCACGCCCGAGGCCTGGGCGGCCTTGAGGGTCTGCTGATAGAGCTCGACGAAGACCTGGGAATAGCCACCGCTGAGGGTCTTGAAGGCCCCGCCGGGCGCGAACTCGCCGTTGTAGACGGCGGCGTTGGCGGCGTTCCAGTTGATGACGTTGGAGGTGTAGCCGCCGGCGTCGGCGGCGTACTCGTAGCCCTCGTTGCCGGCCTGGTCGTAGAAGACGTTCCAGTAGCCGATGTTACCGGCGATCGAGCCCGGCGGATAGACGAACGAGTTGAAGGTGTCGGGCAACCGGCCCGAGCCGTAGAAGGCGCACTGCTGGGAGCGGGTCGAGACCGGCGCGTTCCCGGTGATCAGGGCCGAGATGTTCGAGAACAGGGTGGCGGCCGGCTTCTCGTTGTTGCCGGGCGTGTTGTAGGGCGCGGGATGGGTCGCCAGGTCGTTCTGGTAGATGTGCTCCTCGCGCAGGAACAGCAGCGGATTGTCGGTGGTGTTGAAGTCGATGATCTTGCCGGCCAGGCCCAGCGCCTCGATCGTCAGGGTCACAAGCTGGTGGCCCTCGCTCTTGGCCGCGTCCCACTGGATGAAGCGCATGCCGCCGGCCTCGATGTAGGACTGGCGCGGATCGTCGTTGCAGAAGTGGGTGACGATGCGGCCCGCCGGCAGGCGCGTGCCCGAGCCCGGCCCGTCGAAGGCGTAGTCGCCCCACTCGTAAAGCTGGATCACATCGCCCGCGACGGCCTTGCCGCCGGTGACCAGCCGCCAGGCCGTGTAGAGGCCCGCCGGCCCCGCGCCGAAGATCGTGTAGGTCGTTCCCATGGCCGTCTCCCCCGTTCGGCCGCCAACGCGACCCTGACGTGCATCGCCGCCACTTCGCGCGACCGTCGAACGGGCGGCTGTGCGAAACCCGACAGGTAACGAAGAAAAACGGCAGCCATCTCCTCCCCCGCCTGCGGGGGAGGGGGACCGGCGAAGCCGGTGGAGGGGGCGGCCGCGCGCTCGGCGCTCTGCCCCTCGCCCCCTCCGTCACGGTGCGTATCCGCACCGCGCCACCTCCCCCGCTTGCGGGGGAGGATCAAAAGAAAAAGGCCCCGGATCGCTCCGGGGCCTTCGTCTTCAGTCCGGGTCGCCGGGATCAGTCGGCGACCGTGGCGGTATCGGTCGGGGCGGCGTGATGCTCGTCCGCGCCGTGCGACCACTTCTTGAGGAAGGGCGAGGCGATCAGGAACAGCACGCCGATCGCCGCGGCGATCAGGCCGATGACGTTGAACACCTGCAGCGAGGTGCGCAGCGCCGCTTCGGGGTCCAGCACCTGGCCGCCGACGGTTTCCACCGCCGTCAGGCCGGCGATGAAGCCGCCGACGTACTGGGCGATGGCCACGGCCATGAACCACACGGCCATGATGAACGACACCATCGAGGCCGGCGACAGCTTGGTCATCTGCGACAGGCCCACGGGCGACATGCACAGCTCGCCGGTGGTGTGCAGCATGTACATCAGCACCAGGAAGAACAGCGGCATGCGGAAGGCGCCGTCGGCGAAGGTCGAGCCCCACTGCAGCACCAGGAAGCCGAGGCCCACCTGCAGCAGCGCCAGGCCGAACTTCACGACGGGGTTCGGATCCTTGTCGCGGCGGCCCAGGAAGGTCCACAGCGCCGCGAAGACCGGAGCGAAGATCAGGATCCAGCCGGCGTTCAGGGCCTGGGTCTGGGCGGCGTTGAAGCTGGAATCGATCCACAGCGTCTTGGCCGGGTCGATGGCGGCGGCGGCGAGCTGGGCGGGCGTGGCGAAGGTCACCGCGCCGCCGAACCACTGCACGGGGGCCGAGGTCAGGTTGAGGTTGACGTTGGTGGCCGCGAACAGGTTCAGCGACGAGCCGGCCTGCTCGAACAGGGTCCAGAACACCACCGCGCCGAAGATCAGGAACAGGGCCAGGGCCAGGCGCTCGCGCTCGACCTTCTGCACCTTGGCGAACATGAACCACAGGACGTAGCCGATCGAGCCGATCATGCCGGCCACCAGGGTCACGCCGACGATGGCGCTGCGCTGGACCAGGAAGAACACGCCCAGCACGCCTACCAGCGACAGGGCGTAGATCACGTGCTCGCGGGTCAGCGGGCCGGCGACCTTCTCCTTCAGCTTCTTGGGCTCGGGCGCCTCGCCCTTGCCCAGCAGCCAGGGCTTGCCCAGCACGAAGACGACGAAGCCGGCCAGCATGCCCAGGCCCGCGAGGCCGAAGCCCGCCCACCAGCCGACCTTGATGCCCAGCAGGCCGCAGAGGATCGAGGCCCAGAACGAGCCGAGGTTGATGCCGTAGTAGTAGAGGGTGAAGCCCGGGTCGCGACGCGGATCGCCCTGCGGGTACAGCTGGCCGACGATGGTCGAGATGTTGGGCTTGAGGAAGCCGACGCCKACGATGATCAGCGACAGGGCCAGCCAGAAGATGTTCAGGTAGGTCGGATCACGACCCTCGACGCCCAGCTGGTACTGGCCCTTGGGCAGCACGGCGGGCAGCGGCGCGGCGGCCGGCAGGTCCTTGATCTCGAAGTCGCCGGCCTTGGTGGCCGAGACGTCGTAGGGCTTGCCCGCGACCACCAGCTTGGCGACCCGTTCACCGCCACGGCCCTCGGCCTGGAAGCTGTAGGTCTGGCCGGCATAGGTCAGGGTCTGGGTGGCGGGCTTGCCTTCCACCGCCATGGCCAGGTGGCCGGCGACCAGCAGGATGGCGCCGAAGGCCACGGCCTTGCGGGTGCCCAGCCACTTGTCGGCCAGGAAGCCGCCGATCAGCGGCAGCAGGTACACGAGGGAGGTATAGGAGCCGTAATGGCCGTTGGCGACCTTCGGGTCGAAAAGGAAGTGCTGCGTCAGATAGAAGATCAGGATGGCCCGCATGCCGTAGTAGGAGAACCGCTCCCACATCTCGGCGAAGAACAGGATGATCAGCCCCTTCGGGTGCTCCTTGATGAGCTGCAAAAAGACCGGCAGGCCCGTCACCAACGTGACGAGAATGCCGGCGACAACGACAATGCTATTCATTCTCGACCTTGACTATATTCAAGTCAGATAGGGCGACACCAACGGTCGTTTCGCCCTTCCCTCCCCGGTTCGCGGGGAGAAGATCACGCGGCTTTCCGTTTCACAAGCAAAGGCTTGCCGGGAGGGAGCGGTTGGGGCGCGCCGCGCGTTTCATTGGCTGCAAGTTCCGCAACGACACCTTCAACGCCTGGGGAACGCCCATGCAATCGTCAGACCCCAACCATCCGATCACCTGCGCCCGCGAAAGCGGCCGCGTCCGCGTGCTGTTCGAGGGCCACGAAATCGCCGACAGCGACGACGTGCTGGTGCTGCGCGAGGCCGACTATCCGCCCGTCCGCTACTTCCCGCGCGACGACGTGGCCATGGCCTTCCTGCGCCGCTCGGACAAGACCACCCGCTGCCCCTACAAGGGCTCGGCCAGCTACTACACGATCTATCGCGACGGCCAGATCATCGAGGACGCGGTGTGGTCCTACGAGGCCCCGTTGCCGGGCATGGAGCGCCTGGCCGGACGCCTGGCCTTCTATCCCCAGCACGTCGACTTCCAGAACGACGCGCCGAGCCCGGCCGAAACGGCGGTCATCCCGCCCGGGACGGCTCCGCGCAACGCCCGCGACATCGACGAGATCGTGCGCCACACCGACAGCGGCTCGGGCTCCAGCCAGGCCGAGCACTGGGACGCCAACGTCTCGATGCCCGACGACGAGGCCTGGGAGGGCGACGAGGACCAGGTGGTCGGCCGCCCATATCATGGGACCGGATCGATCTGAGCGCCCGGCGGCGAGCGGCCAAGTCGGGGAGTCGACGCAACCCCCTGTGTGGTAACGCACATTTTTGTGACTGCGCGGCTCCGTTGGCCCTTGCCAAGCGTTGCAACCCAGGAGATCGTATCAAATGAAACCGCCCGCTCCCGCCCCCGAGGGAGAACAGAGGCGGGGGAGGAAGACATGGCTTATCTCAGCATGGGGGCGCGCCCCGATACCGCGCCCTCGCGTCGCCGAGTCCGTTGGAGCCGGGTCGCCGTCGTCGGCGCCAGCATCGTGCTCTGGGCCGGCCTTATCGCCTTGGCCACCGTCCTCTTCTGATTTCACGGAAACGGCTGTCAGCCCGCGCGTTCCTTCGCCGATGACGAGGAGCGTCGCATGACCGTGCATCCCTGCCGCCCGATCACTATCGGCGTCGCCCGCCCGGCCGACGCCGTCTACGATTATGCGGCCGATCCCGAAAACATGTCCGAATGGGCCGCGGGCCTGGGCGACGGCTTGCGTCGATCGGCCGACGAAGACGGCGTGTGGATCGCCGACACCCCCGCCGGCGAGGTCCGCGTGCGGTTCTCTCCCGCAAACCCGTTCGGCGTGCTCGACCACTGGGTGATCCTGCCGGACGGAACCGAGATCTCCGTCCCCCTGCGCGTGGTGGCCAACGGCGACGGGGCCGAGGCGACCCTCACGCTCTTTCGCCTGCCCGACATGGACGACGCCGCCTTCGAGCGCGACGCCGCCGCCGTCACCCGCGACCTTGAGGCGCTGAAGGCCAGGCTGGAACAATCCTCCCCCTTCAGGGGGAGGGCCTAATCCTCCGCCAGCGGCGAGCGGAAGAACCGCGCCCAGGCCCAGGCAGCCAGCCAGCAGGCCATGGCCCAGGCCGCGCCGACGCACCAGCCGGCCAGCACGTCGCTGGCCCAGTGGACGCCGAGATAGACGCGGCTGAGCCCCACCAGCACCGAGAAGAACACCGCCGACGCCAGGGCCAGGGCCTTGACCCGGCGCCTGGGCGCAAAGCGCGCGGCCAGGGTTCCCAGGGTCAGGAACACCACCGCCGACAGCATGGCGTGGCCGGACGGAAAGCTGGGATTGGCCGCTTCCACGGCGCGATAGACCAGATCGGGCCGCTCGCGCAGGAAGAGGTGCTTCAGTCCCTGGCTGATGCTGACACCGCCCACCGCGCCGACCACCAGCACCAGCGCCTCGGCCCAGCGGCGCAGGCTGGCGCAGATCGCCAGGGCCAGCAGCACCAGCAGGGTCAGCACCGTCACCGAGCCCAGGGCCGTGACGTCGGCGGCGGCCGTGTGCAGCCATTCCGGACCGATCAGCTGGTGCGGCTGGCCCGGCACGCGCAGCGCCTGCAGGATCTGGAAATCGAGGGCGCGGGTGTCGCCCTCGGCCACCTCGTCGGCGATGTTCAGGAAGGCCAGCAGGCCAAGGCCCGCCACCAGCAGGGCGGCGGTGGCGGCGATCTCGCGCCGGGCGGACCGCAGCAGCAGGGGCAGATCGCGACGGGGGTTCAGGCGGAGCTTGAGCGGCATGCACCCTCAACGCGCGAAAAGCAGATCGGCCGCAACCGGTATTCGTCGTGTATAGCTACAATGTTTCATGAAAGAAACATGAACCGTTCCTGAGTTGCTTCGTTCATCACCAGTCCAAATCGACCTCACTAAGGTGGAGGCATCGAAGGGAAAGGACTTGTCATGAAACGTCTCATCATCACCGCCGTCGCCGCCTCGCTGCTGGCCGGGACCGCCCTGTCGGGGACCGCCATGGCCCAGCCCCGTCACGACGACCGTCACGACCGCTACGAGCAGCAGCGCGCCTACGAAAAGGGCCGCCGCGACCAGGCTCGCTACGAGCGCAAGGAAGATCGCCGCGAGTACCGCCGCTGGGCCAAGGGCCAACGCCTCGACGCCCGCTATCGCGGCAACGGCTACTACGTCAGCGACTACCGTCGCCACGGCCTGCGCGCCCCGCCCCGCGGCTACCGCTGGCAGCGCGTGAACGACCAGTACATCCTGGCCGCGGTCGCCACCGGCATCATCGCCTCGGTGATCATCGCCAACAACTAGGGCTTTCCAGTCCCAGGCGAAGGGCGGCGGAGCAATCCGCCGCCCTTTTCTGTTTCAGGGAACCTCCCCCTCTGGGGGAGGCGGCCGAAGGCCGGTGGGGGGATGGTTTCAACCGCCGCGGAATTGAACCGTCCAGGCGAGACTCCCCCCACCGATCGCCATGCGATCGCCTCCCCCACGGGGGGAGGTCCCTTTGGGGCTGGAGCATCAGTTTCGAGCAATTCCCCCTTCCCCTCCCAGGGGCGGAGCGCTAATCGAAAACCCATGCCCGAACTGACCGACAGCCACGCCGCCGATCCCCTGATCACCCTGGTCCCGGACAAGTGGGTGACGCTGCGCGACGCGTTCGGCGTCGACAGCGACATGAAGGTGCCCGCCTTCTCGCACCGCGATCCGCACGTGCCCGAGATCGATCCGGCCTACCGCTTCGACCCGCAGACGACCAAGGCCATCTGCGCCGGCTTCGCCAAGGACCGCCGGGTGATGGTCCAGGGCTATCACGGCACTGGCAAGTCGACCCACATCGAGCAGATCGCCGCGCGCTTGAACTGGCCGCTGGTCCGCGTGAACCTCGACAGCCACGTTTCCCGGATCGACCTGGTCGGCAAGGACGCCATCGTCCTGAAGGACGGCAAGCAGATCACCGAATTCCGCGAAGGCATCCTGCCCTGGAGCCTGCAGCGCCCGATCGCCCTGGTGTTCGACGAATACGACGCGGGCCGTCCCGACGTGATGTTCGTCATCCAGCGCGTGCTGGAGGCCGGCGGCAAGCTGACCCTGCTCGACCAGAACCGGGTGATCCGCGCCAATCCCTACTTCCGTCTCTTTTCGACGACGAATACGATCGGTCTTGGCGACACCACGGGGCTCTACCACGGCACCCAGCAGATCAACCAAGGCCAGATGGACCGCTGGTCGATCGTCACCACGCTGAACTACCTCGAGCACGACGTCGAGGCGGCCATCGTGCTGGCCAAGAACCCGCACTACGACACCGCCGAGGGCAAGCGCACCCTGGCGGCCATGGTCCGCGTGGCCGACATGACCCGCAACGCCTTCATGAACGGCGACATCTCGACGGTCATGAGCCCGCGCACGGTGATCACCTGGGCCCAGAACGCCGAGATCTTCGACGGCGACATCGGCCTGGCCTTCCGCCTGACCTTCCTCAACAAGTGCGACGAGCTCGAGCGCCCCACCGTGGCCGAGTTCTACCAGCGCGCCTTCGGCCAGGACCTGCCGGAAAGCGCCGCCCGGGTGAAGGTGGCGTAAGACCCGCCTCCAGAACCTTGGAAAAACGATCGAAGGCGGCCCCTCGCAGGAGAGGCCGCCTTCTTCGTTTTCGGGACGCTTCCAGCCTAGTTGGTCTTCAGGTCCATGATCGTCCGGTCGCCCTCGCGGAACATCTCCATGCGCTTGACCGCGCCGGGCGGCAGGTCGCGCGGGTTGAAGCCGGCCGGCGCCGGCTTGCCGTCGAGCCGGAACTCGGTGCTTTCAGTGTTTCCCTTCACGTGCACGTCGCCCTGGTAGACGACGCGATCGGGCTTGTCCTTGAAGGTCTCGATGCTGTCGGCCTCGATCCGCACCGGGCTGAAGGTGGCCCCCGAAGGCAGGCTGATCGTCGGCAGCGACACCGACCGGGCGGGCGCCGCCTCGGGCCGGGGCTGGGCGTGGCGGGCMTCGTCGGCCAGGGCGTTGGCGCCCATGACGCCGCCGCCGGCGACCAGCAGGGTCAGGGCCGCGACGGCGATGCGGCGGGCGCCGGAGATCGGCGCGGCGGGGTGCAGGATGGAGTCGAGGCGCATGGCGGTCGGGGTCCTTTCTCGGCCAGTGAACGCGGGGTGCAGGGAAGGGTCGGCGGCGGCCTGGCGCAGCACGTCGACCAGGGCCTGGGCATAGGCCCGGCGCGCTTCGGGCGGGGCGGCGCCGACGGCGATCTCGTCGCAGACGGCCTCGCGGGCGGCCAGCATCCGCCGGCGCAGCAGGTTCGTCAGCGGCGACAGCCAGAAGAGGCCGGCCAGCAGTTCCTCGACCGGCAGGCGCAGGTTGTCGCGGCGGACCAGGTGGGCCAGTTCGTGGCGGCAGATCCGGATCAGGGTCTCGCGCGGCAGGGTCTCGACCAGTCCGGCCGGCAGCAGGATGGCCGGGCGGCGCACGCCCGCCAGCAGCGGCTCGGCCACGCCGGCTCCGACCAGCACCCGCGGCGGCGCCACGCCCAGCGCGCCGGCCTCGACGGCGACGGCCTGGGCGAGATCGGCGTCGGCCGGCCTCGCCCGCGCGACCACCGCGGCCAGACGCCCGCGAGCCAGCAGCCAGCCCGTCGCCCTGAACAGCACGCCGACCAGCGACAGCGCGAGCAGCCCGCCGGCGATCCAGGCGGCCGAGGCGGCCCAGTAGCGGGGCCGCCCCGCGTCGACCCCGCTGAACTCGGTCAGGTCGACCGACAGCGGCGCCGGCAGCAGCACCCGCGGCTGCTGGGGCAGCGGGATCGCCGCGCCCAGCAGGGTGGCGGCCAGCACGGCGGCCGGCAGCAGGAAGGCCAGGCCCCAGACCAGCGCACGGACGCGCGGCGCGGGCGTCAGCCCCTCGACACTCCAGCCGAGCAGGAAGCCGAGGGCCCCCACGGGAAAGGCGGCGACGAGGCCGAAGCCGAAGGCGGCGAGCAGGGGGCTCATTTCGAAGGCTCCTCGTCGCGGACCTGGTCGTCGGCGGCGGCCAGCAGGGCCTGCAACTCGTCCAGTTCGGCGGCGCTGAGCAACTGGCTGCCCGAGAAGGCCGAGGCCGGCAGCGGCCCGTCGATGTCGAGCAGGCCGCGCAGGCGCTGCAGCACCCCGCCGATCACCGCCACCTTGGCCTTGCGCGGACGATAGACGGCCAGGCCGTGCACGGCGCCGCGCTCCAGCAGCCCCTTGGCGACCATGCGCTCCAGCACCGTGCGGGTGGTCGAGCCGCTCCAGCCCAGCGAGGCCTGCACGGCGGCCTGCACCTCGCGCGCGCTCATCGCGCCATCGCGCCAGAAGGCCTTCATGACCTCCAGTTCCAGTTCGGACGGATCACCCATGCGTTTGCCTCACGACTTCATTAGCGATGACGCTACATTTGTAGCGCCCTCAAAGTCAACCGGCGATCTCCGAGCCAGGGAAGACCCGCTTGCCTTGCAGCGGCAACGGCGCTTAAGGCTGGCGCAAGCTTCACTGGAGCGCGTTCATGCTCGCCTCGATCCGCCACGGCTTCTCGAACCTTTGCCGGTTTTCAGGCCGCGACCGGCGCGGTCGGTTCTGGCCGTTCGCGGGCTTCGTCGTGATCGGCGGCCTGATCGGGATGAACCTGGCCATTCTGCCGATCTTCACGGCCGCCTTCGTCGCGGCCGATCCGTTCGCGGACGGCGGCTCGGGCTTCCGCCCCTTCTTCTGGATCATGGGCGCGGGCACGGCCGCGATCGTCGCCCTGCTGGCGGCCGCCGTGACCCGTCGGTTGCACGACATCGGCCGCTCGGGCCTTTGGGGCCTGCCTCCGGCGGTGTTCCTGGCGATCGGCCTGGCGCTGTTCCCGGTCTTCTTCGAAGGCGCGATCGCCGGCGACGAGACGACCATGTTCCTGTTCCTGCCGCTGTTCGCCAACAACCTGGCCTACATGGCCTCGCTGGTCATGCTGGTGGTCTTGCTGTGCCGGGCGGGCAAGCCCGACGACAATCGCTACGGCCCGGAGGCGTGAGCATGACCCGCTGGAAACTGGCCGGCGCCGTTGTCGCCGCGATCCTGACGACGGGCTGCGCGCCCTCCGCCGAGGAGGCGACCAAGGCCGCCATCCTGGCGCGCGACGTCGCGGCCCTGCGCGAGGCCCTGGCCGCCAAGCCCGACCTGGAACCGCCCTGCGGCCCCTACGACATCTGCAAGCCGCTGGCCCTGGCCGCCAGCCACGCCGACCTCGAGATGGTCCGCATGCTGATCGAGGCCGGCGCCGATCCCAACGGCCTCAACGCCTATGGCGACACGGCCTTCATGGTCGTCGGCGACATCCACTCGATCAAGGGCGGCCCAGCCGCGGATCCGGCGACCATCCGCGCCTATCTGCTGGCCCACGGAACCGACCCCAACTACTTCAACCAGAGCGCCGCCAGCGCCTTCATGGGCAGCGCCGCCCTGGGCGACATCGCCGCGCTGGAGCTCTGCCTCAAGCACGGCGGCAAGATCGATCTGCAGGCGCCCGACGGCGGCTTCACCCCATTGATGGGCGCGGCGCAGTTCGGGCAAGCGCAGTCCGTCCGCTGGCTGCTGGCGCACGGCGCTAATCCGTCGCTGAAGGACGACAGCGGCCGCACCGCGCGCAAGGTGGCGCAGGACGCCGGCCACCACGCCGTGGCCGCCCTGCTGCCCTAGGCCTTGTCGCCCGCGATCTCGAACAGCAGCTCGCGCACCCAGCGGCGGCCGGGATCGCGGTGGGTGCGCTCGTGCCAGACGGCCAGCTTGGTGAAGCCGGGGATCGCCACCGGCGGATCGCGGAAGACCAGGCCCTCGGCGTCGTCCAGCAGGCGCCGCGGCGCGACCGCGATCAGGTCGGTGGTCCGCAACAGCTTCAGCAGGATCAGGAAGCTGGTCACCGACAGCGCCACCTTTCGCCGCCGCCCGAGCTTGGCCAGGGCGGCGTCGGTGGGGCCGAAGAACGGCTCGCCGAAATAGGAGACCAGCGCGTGGTCGAGTTCGCAGAACCGATCCAGCAGGATCGGTCCGGCGGCGTCGGGATGGTCGGCGCGCAAGGCGCAGACATAGGACTCGTCGAACAGGCGCTGCGAATGCACGCTCTGCGGCAGGGTCTCGGGCGACATGAAGCCGATGTCGACCTCGCCCCGTTCGAACTGCGTCAGCACCCGTGCGTCCTCCATCGGCCTGACGGCGACGACCATGTTCGGGGCCCGGGCGCGCAGGGCGGCGATGAACGGCGCGACGATGGCCTGCAGGGCGTAGTCGGTCGCCGCCAGGGTCAGGGTGAAGCTGGCCGTCGCCGGATCGAAGGCCGCAGGGCGCAGCAAGGCCTCGACCTCGGCCAGCACCTGCCTGACAGGCCCGGCCAGCTCCAGCGCCCGCGCCGTGGGGGTGACGCCGCGCTGGGCGCGCACGAACAACGGATCATCGAACCCCTCGCGCAGGCGCGCCAGCATGCCGCTGACCGCCGGCTGGGTCAGGGCCAGGCGCTCGGCCGCACGGGTGACGCTGCGCTCGTCCATCAGGGCGTCGAACGTCTTCAGCAGGTTGAGATCCAGGGTTTTGATATCGCGCACGCTGATGAATCCGATATCGAATGACGATTGGCGTTATGACGGCTTAGGGCGCATCCCTCACCGGGTCCAGGGGCCTCCCCGCCCCGCCCCGCCTGAAGGCTTCCCCCATGCACGCCATCCGCTGGCCCGAGGGCTACCTGCCCGGAACCACCGACAACTTCGTCTCCAACGAGATCATCGTCCCAGACCTGACCGCCGCCGACGCCTGGCCCTATCTCGCCACCGCCACGGCCTGGCCGACCTACTACGAGAACGCCGCCGACATCGCGTTTCACGACGTTCCCGGCCCAAGGCTGGCGGACGGCGCCCGCTTTTCCTTCACCACCTTCGGCTTCCCCGTCGAAGGCCGGGTGGTCGAGTTCGTCCCGCCGGTCGCGGGCGATCCGGCCCGTATCGCCTGGCGCGGCTGGGTCGAGGGCGAAGGCGAGGCCCGGCTCGACGTCCACCACGCCTGGCTGCTGGAAGACCTGCCGGGCGGCCGCCTGCGGATCCTGACCCAGGAGACCCAGAACGGCGGGCCGGCCCGCGACCTGGCGGCCACCCTGCCCAACCCGATGCTCAACGCCCACCAGGCCTGGCTCGACGGCCTGGCCCGCGCGGCGCGCTCGCGAGCGCCGCTCGAATAACGGACATTGTGCCCCCAAGGCACAGGTCTTGCGCCCGAACGGCACTTGAGACGCACCGGTCGGGCCTACACCTCTGCCGCCTCCATTCCCTTTCCTCCCCGAAAGAACCCGCCCGCATGTCCGCACTGTTCACGCCCTTCCGCCTGAAGGACGCCCAGCTTCGCAACCGCATCGCCATTCCGCCGATGTGCCAGTACAGCGCCGAGAACGGCGTCACGACCGACTGGCACCTGCCCCACTACGCCGGCCTGGCGCGCGGCGGCGCGGGCCTGGTGATCGTCGAGGCCACGGCCGTCTCGCCCGAAGGCCGCATCAGCCCCGGCTGCACCGGCATCTGGACCGACGAGCAGGCCGAAGGCCTGGCGAAGATCGCCGCGGCCATCAAGGCGGCCGGCGCCGTCCCCGGCATCCAGATCGCCCACGCCGGCCGCAAGGCCAGCGCCAACCGTCCGTGGGAAGGCGACGACCACATCGCCGAGGGCGATCCGCGCGGCTGGGAGACCATCGCCCCCTCGGCCATCGCCTATGGCGCGGGCCTGCCCAAGGTTCCGCGCGAGATGACCCTGGCCGATATCGAGCGCGTCAAGGCCGACTTCGCCGCCGCGACCCGCCGCGCCCGCGAGGCCGGCTTCGAATGGCTGGAGCTGCACTTCGCCCACGGCTACCTGGCCCAGAGCTTCTTCTCGCACCACTCCAACCACCGCACCGACCAGTACGGCGGCGACGCGCACGGCCGGGGCCGGTTCATGGAAGAGGCCCTGGCGGCCGTCCGCGCCGAGTGGCCCGAGAACCTGCCGCTGACCGCCCGTTTCGGCGTGCTCGAATATGACGGCCACGACGAGCAGACCCTGGCCGAGTCGATCGACCTGACCCGCCGCATGAAGGCCGGCGGCCTGGACCTGCTGAACGTCAGCGTCGGCTTCACCATCCCCAACACCAGCATTCCGTGGGGCACGCCGTTCCTGGGCCCGATCGCCAAGCGCGTGCGCGAGGAAGCCGGCCTGCCGGTGGCCTCGTCCTGGGGCCTGGACGCGCCCAAGCTGGCTGAAAGCCTGGTCGCCAGCGAGCAGATGGACCTGGTCATGATCGGCCGCGCCCACCTGGCCAACCCGCACTACCCCTACGAACTGGCCCAGATCCTGGGCGTGGATCGTCCTACCTGGGCGACGCTCCCGGCCCCGTACGCGCACTGGCTCGACAAGTACCGCCCGGCGGCCGAACTGGCGGCGGCCGCGGAATAACAACCCTCTCCCGGAGGGGAGAGGGAGGGCCCCGTCGCATCGCGACGGGAGGGTGAGGGGTGACGGCGCCCGACGGCGTGCCGGCACGCCGGTTGAAGGCGTAACCCCTCATCCTCCCACGCCTGACAGCGCGGGCCCCTCCTTCTCCCTATGGGAGAAGGTGAAACTCTAGAGCGGCACCGCGAAGGTCTGCTTCACGGTCTGGGCCGGGATGTCGGTCTTGACGTTCAGCACGCCCCGGATGCGGCTGAGGTGATCGGCCTGGAAGCGGCGATAGGCGGCGATGTCGGCGGCGACCACGCGCAGCAGCATGTCGCAGTCGCCGAGCATGACGTAGCACTCGACCACCTCGGGCATCTTGTTGATCTCGGCCACGAAGTGGTCGACGGCGTCCTCGTGCTGCGAGTTCAGCCAGATGCGGGTGAAGAAGGTCTGGCCCCGCCCCACCTTGGCCGCGTCGACCACGGCCACGTAGCGGGCGATGACCCCCGTTTCCTCCAAGATCCGCACCCGGCGCAGGCAGGGCGAGGGCGACAGGCCCACCCGCTTGGCCAGTTCGGCGTTCTGGATGCGGCCGTCCTTCTGCAGTTCGCGCAGGATGCGGCGATCGATGTCGTCCAGCTTCATGGAATCCAGAACCAAGATTTGGCGATCAGCTTCGCTCTGATGCCAATCATCGATCATATGGGAGCATGATCGCAACCCGATTGCGCAGGGTTTGCGCTAGGCTGCCAATCCTTCCCGCAACCGCCCTCCCCCGGTCGCCCATGACAATCGAAACCTGCGCTCCCGCCGCCATGCCTGGCGAGCGGCTCTCCGAACTGCGTCCTGAGTCCGGGCGCGACCGATCGCGATCCGAATTTCGGCGCGGCCTGCTGGCCTCGCTGCCGGTGACCGCCGGGTTCACGCCCTTCGCCCTGGTGCTGGGCGCCCAGGCCGCCCAGAAGGGCCTGTCCGTCGTCGAGACGCCGCTGATGACCGGCCTGAACTTCGCCGGCGGATCGGAGTTCGCGGCCATCGGCCTGTGGACCTCGCCGCCGCACCTGCTGCTGATCGCAGCCGTGACCCTGATGGTCAACAGCCGCCACCTGCTGATGGGCGCGGCGCTGGCGCCGTTCCTCAAGACCCTGCCCAAGCGCCGGGTGCTGCCGGCGCTGTTCCTGATGTGCGACGAAAGCTGGGCCATGGCCCTGGCCGACGCCAAGGCGCGCGGGACCTTCAGCCTGGCGCACTATCTGGGCGTCGCCCTGCCGATGTGGCTGGCCTGGATCGCCTTCACGACGCTGGGCGCGATGGTCGGGCCGGTGCTGGGGAACGTCGAGACCCTCGGCCTCGACATGGCCTTCCCGGCGATCTTCCTGGTGCTGCTGCGCGGCATGTGGACCAGCTTCCGGGCCGCCCGCCCCTGGCTGGTCAGCCTGGCCGTCGCCGCGAGCGGCCACCTTCTGGCGCCGGGCGCCTGGACGGTGGCGGCCGGCGCGCTGGCCGGCCTGCTGACCGCCTGGCTGTGGGCCGCGCCGAACAGGAAGGAAGCCGCCGCATGATCTCGCTGCCCGTCCTGGCGACCATCCTGGCCATGGCCGCCGTCACCTACCTGACCCGCATCGGCGGCTATCTGGTGCTGCGCAACCGCACGCTGGGCCCGCGCGCCACGGCGGTGATGGAGGCCGCGCCCGGCTGCGTGCTGATCGCGGTGATCGCCCCGCACTTCGTCTCGCCGCGCCCGGCCGACCTGCTGGCCCTGGCCGTCACCTTCCTGGCGGCCCTGCGCCTGCCGATGCTGGCCGTCGTGCCGATCGGCGTCATCGCAGCCGGCGGGCTGCGCTGGCTGCTGGGCTAGAGGCCCTAACCCATCGCCCAAGCCCAGGGCATCGCACGATATTGCCTGTCATCCCGGCCGTAGCGAAGCGGAGCGCCGGGACCTCCCACGCTTGCCGAGCCTGCCGACGTGAGAGATCCCGGCTCTGCGGATCGCTAACGCGCTCCTCCGGCCGGGATGACAAGTTTCTTTGGGCTTCAGTGAGACCTAAGCGTCCAGCCGCCAGGCGGCGTCGAAGGCCGCGGCGTCCACCTGGACCAGCGACATCCGCTCGTCGCCGTCGACGGCCTCGTAGCCCGCCCGCAGGTTCTCGGTGCTTTCGAAGAAGTCGCCGTCCGTCAGGTTCTCGGCGTCGGGGCCGAAATAGTTGGCGACCGTGTCGCGCTCGCGGCGACCGTCGCGGTAGATGTCGACCATCCGCAGCACGCGGCCTTCGTCGTCGACCTCGTAGAACAGGGTGACCGGCTCGTCGGCGTGGGCGTGGGTCCAGTCGCAACGGTAGTGGGAAAGGCTCATGGCGGCTCCTTTCCCCGAACCACGGCCGCGAGGCAAGGCCCGGCCTTGCCAGCCCGGGCGCGCGCCGCCATGTCTTCCTCCATGACCACGCCCGCCGAAGACCTGCTCGACCGCGCGGCCGCCGCCGCCCTGTCGCTGGCCGCCGACCGCCCCTGGCCCCAGATCGCCCTGCGCGACATCGCCGTGGCCGCCGGGGCGCCGTTCGCCGAGCTCTACGTGAAGGCCGACAGCAAGGCCAAGGTGCTCTCCCACCTGTCGCGGCGCTTCGACCAGGCGGCCCTCAACGCCGACGCCGGCGAGGGCGCGGCCGCCCACGACCGCCTGTTCGACGCGGCCATGGCCCGGGTCGAGGCGATGGAGCCGCATCGCCACGCCCTGATCGCCATCGCCAAGTCCGAGGGCCTGGCGCACGCCGCCCTGCGCTTTCCCAGGACCGCCCGGGCGATCCTGGAAGCCGCCGGGGTCGAGGCCACGCCCGTGCGCCTGGCGGCCATGACCGCCGTCTGGGCCCGCACCCTGCAGGTCTGGCGCGACGACGAGGGCGCGCTGAACCGCACCATGGCCGAACTCGACAAGCGCCTGAAGCAGATGGCCGACCAACTGGCCAAGGTCGGCGCGGGGCTCTAGCGCACCGGTAGCGATTGCGCCAAAACTCCCTCCAAAGTTAAGCTTTCCGCCCCAGCAACGACGTAGCGCAACGCGCTACATAGTACTGGACAGGCGTAGCGCAACGCGCTACATTTTATGGCGACACGGATGATCCGGAGTTGGAAAAGCGACGCCGCCAGGGCTGTGTTCCTGGGCCAGACGCCCAAGGGGTTTCCTGCCGATCTGGTGCGGCGGACACGCAGGCTGCTCGCCCAGCTGAACGCCGTCACGGATGTCGCGCAGATGCGGATTCCGCCGGGCAATCGCCTGCACGCGTTGAGCGGCGACCGGGCGGGCGAATGGTCGGTCAGCGTCAACGACCAGTTCCGCATCACTTTTCGCTGGGGCGCGGACGGGCCTGAGGATGTCTGGTTCGGCGACTATCATTGAGGACACGCAACGATGAGCGCCACCTTCCTCGACCTCGACTTCGTCACCCCCCTGCCTCATCCGGGCGAGATCCTGCGTGAAGACTTCATGGCCCCCTTGGGCCTGACCGCCGGGGCGCTGGCCAAGGCCATGGGCCTGAAGGATCGCACGCGGATCGAGCGTCTCGCCCGCGAGACCCAGCCCGTGACCCCCGACACCGCTCTGCGGCTGGAGCGCGTGCTAGGCATGAACGCCCAGTTCTGGATGAACCTGCAGGTCCAGCACGACCTGTCGAAGGCGGTGATAGAGCGCCGCGCCGACCTGGAAGCGATCGCGCCCCTCACCGCCGCCTGACGGTTCGCCGGACGACGGCCAGCCCCGCCCTGGCCCCTCAGGCCTCGTTCCAGGACAGGCTGGCGTTGCGGGCCACCTTGACCGGGCGCGGGATCGGCGGCGGCACGGTGGCGGGCCAGCGGGCGCCGAGGAAGCGGTCCTTGCCCAGCCAGGCCAGCGACACGCTGTCGGACTGGTTGCCGCCCAGGATGCGGAAGGCGCCGGTGTCGTCCTCGCCGGCGTAGAAACCGACATGGCCCTTGCCGCTGGTCCGGCTCTCCCGCCAGAACACCATCACCGCCCCCGGCGTCGGCGCGATCGGGATCCCAAACCGCTCCCAGGCCCTGGCCGACAGCAGGCTGGAGGGCGTGGCCTCGCGGTCGAGGGTGCTGCTGACGCAGTGGCCGACGAAGAGGCCGCACCAGGGGATGTCGTCGCCGGTGTAGCTGTTCTTCAGCCCCTGCTCGGTGGCCCAGTCGAGGATCTCCGGATTGTTGCCGGCCCCGGGCTTCTCGCGCGTGCCGATCAGGCGGCGCGCCTCCTGGAACCACACCAGGCTGGGATCGTCGAAGCCGGTCAGCGACGACGGCGTCGGGGCGGCCGCGGCCGGCGCTCCCTGGAACAGGGCCGCCAGGGTCAGGGGCCCGACCACGCCGTCGGCCTCCAGCCCGTGCCGGCTCTGAAACCGGCGGACGGCGGCGATGGTCTGCCGCCCCCAGATGCCGTCGATCGGCCCTGGCGTGTAGCCGCGCGCGGCCAGTTGCTGCTGGATGTCCTTGATCTTCATGACCCGGCCCTTCCTTGAGGAACGCCGGTATCGGAAGCGCACGCATCACGGCGAGTCAACCGATAGTGGCATTCACGGAATTACCCGGTCATATTGTGTCGACGGGACGACGGAAACGGACGCCGCTCAGGCTCAGCCCGGCAGCCGCATCACCGCCCGCAGCCCGCCCATCGGCGAGCGCTCCAGCACGAGATCGCCGCCCAGCCCGCGGGCCATGTCGCGGGCCAGGGCCAGGCCCAGGCCGACCCCCTTCTCGTTCTGGTTCCGCGACTCGTCGAGGCGGTTGAAGGGCTTGAAGGCCTCTTCGTAGCGGTCCTCGGGAATGCCCGGCCCGTCGTCGTCGACCACGATGTTGACCCCGCCGGTCAGCCGCGCCTCCAGCGTCACGCGGACGGTGTCGCCGTGGGCGGCGGCGTTGTCGACCAGGTTGGCCAGGGCCCGCTTGAAGGCGCTGGGCCGCAGGTTGGCGGTCAGGTCCTGCTCCAGCACGGTCTCGACCCGCGCCCCGCCGCGCTCGGCCGCCGCGCAGACCCCGGCGATCAGCGGCGCCAGTTCGACCGCCTGCAGGGCCTCGCCGCCCTCGCCGCGCGCGAAGGCCAGGTACTCGTCGATCATGTGCTCCATTTCGGAGAGATCGCGCTTGATGGCCTCGACCTGCGGCCCCGGCTCGGAGAGCGCCATCTCCAGCTTCAGCCGGGTCAGCGGCGTGCGCAGGTCGTGGCTGACGCTGGCCAGCAGGGCCGTGCGCTGCTCGATGTGGCGCTGGATGCGGGCCTTCATGGCCAGGAAGGCCTGGGCCGCCTGGCGCACCTCGCGCGCGCCGTGCGGCTTGAACTCGGGGTCCAGCCCCCGCCCGAAGGCGTCGGCGGCGTCGGCCAGGCGCTCGATGGCCCGCACCTGGTTACGGATGAACAGGATGGCGATCGCGGTCAGCAGCATGGTCGCCACCACCATCCACAGGATGAAGATGTGCCCCTGGGTGGCGAAGGCGCGATCGCGCGGCGCGTAGATCCGCAGCGTGCCTTCCTTGACCTTCACCTGGATCTGCACGTGGGCGGTGTAGCGGTCCGAGGCGTCGAACCAGAAGGGCTCGTCCAGCCGCTCCTCCAGGGCCCGCTGCATCGAGCGGTCGAGCGAGGCGAACATGGCCGGCCGCTTGCCCGTGGGCAGCTCGCGCCCCCTCAGCAGCGCGATCGACAGGTCCATGGTGTCTTCGGCCCGCTGGGCCATGCGGTCGACGGCGGCGGGGCTGGGATCGTCCTGATAGGTGGCCACGGCCCAGGCGATGTCGCCGGCCAAACCTTCGGACAGGCGGCTGTTCACCGTCTCCCAGTGGGCGTCGAAGAAGCCCCAGGTGACGGCGATCTGCATCACCGCCACCGGCAGGACGATGATCAGCAGGCTGCGGCCGAACAGCGAGGTCGGCAGCCAGCGCTTGATCTGGCGGGGAATGAACAGGCGGGTGCGCAGGCGCATCAGCGGGCGAGCCCCCTCCGGCCCTTCGGGCCACCTCCCCCAGAGGGGGAGGATCTATCCGTGCGGATGCTCCCCTTCTGGGGGAGCTGTCGCGGAGCGACTGAGGGGGTTTTTCCCATCAATCCGGCGCCAGCCGATAGCCCACGCCCCGGACGGTCTGCAGGTACCTCGGGTTCTTGGGGTCGGGTTCGATCTTGCGGCGCAGGCGGGTGACCTGCACGTCGACCGCGCGCCCCGTGGCGTCGGCGGTGTCGCGGGCCAGTTCCAGGCGATCGACCGGCTCGTGCACGGCGCGGGCCAGGCGGCGCAGCAGGGCGACCTCGGCCTCGGTCAGGCGCACGGGCGCGCCACCGCGGGTCAGTTCGCCCCGATCCGGCAGGAAGGCGCAGTCGCCCATGACGATCTCCTGCGGCCCCATCGGCTTGGGCGCGGCGCGACGCAGGATCGACTCGATGCGCAGCAACAGTTCCTGCGGCTCGAACGGCTTGGCCAGGTAGTCGTCGGCGCCGTGCGTCAGACCCTCGATGCGGTCACCGGTGGTGTCGCGCGCGGTCAGCATCAGGATCGGCATGCGGCCGACCTCGCCGCCCTTGGCCCGCACGCGCTTGGTGAAGGAAAACCCGTCCTCGCCCGGCATCATCACGTCGAGCACCAGGAGGTCGAAGTCCATGACCCCGATCAGGCGATCGGCGTGGGCGGCGTCGGCCGCGGCGCTGACCCGAAAGCCGGCGCGGCTGAGGAACTGCTTGAGCAGGTCGCGGATGCGGTCGTCGTCGTCGACCACCAGCAGGTGGCGGTCGCGTCTTTCCTCGGGGCTCACAGCGCCTCCCTTCGATTGACGCCCACCCCTTGGCGCGGACCGGCCAGGGCCGCAAGGATCCTGCGCGCGCCCGGCACGCCGTCCAGCCCGCCCGTGCGATAGGCGCGCCCCAGGAGCGCCCGCAGCCGCTCGCTGACCCGGGCCTCGAAGGCCTTGCCGGCCTCGGTCAGCACCGCGGGCCGCCGACGCGCGTCCAGGTCGCCGGCCGCCTTCTCGGCCAGGCCCAACCGCTGCAGGTCCGACAGGGTCTTGCTGGCGGCCTGTTTCGACAGGCTGGTCAGCTTCGACAGGTCCTGCACGCCGATGCCCGGACGCCGCCGCAGCAGGAACGCCGCCCGCCAGTGCGACCGGCCAAGGCCCGGGCCTTCGGTCTCGAGCACGCCGTCGACCGCCGCCCACAGCGCCGCCTCGGCCAGGAGAATCAACTCCAGGCCGCCGTCGAGCTCCTCCTCGCGCAGGATCAGGCGGGGATCAGCGTGTGGCGTCATGCGAGGGTGTCCATTTCGTTTGACCTTCGGGCTCCTCGGGCGTCTAAGGACCGGGTTCCAAATAAGGAGGTCTTGGACCGATGTCTCTCGTTCCCTTCGATGATCGCGACGGATGGATCTGGCTGGACGGCCAGTTCGTTCCCTGGCGCGAGGCGAAGGTGCACGTACTGACGCACGGCCTGCACTACGCCTCGTCGGTGTTCGAGGGCGAGCGCATGTACGGCGGCGAGATCTTCAAGCTGACCGAGCATACCGAGCGCCTGTTCAAGTCGGCGGAAATCCTCGATTTCGAGATCCCCTACACGGTGGCCGAGATCGACGAGGCCTGCAAGGCGACCGCCGCCAAGAACGGCCTGTCCGACTGCTACCTGCGCCCGATCGCCTGGCGCGGCAGCGAGATGATCGGCGTTTCGGCGCAGCAGACCAAGATCCACGTGGCGATCGCCGTGTGGGATTGGCCCAGCTATTTCGACCCGGCGCTGAAGGCCAAGGGCATCCGCCTGACCTGGGCCAAGTACAACCGCCCCGATCCGAAGACGGCCCCCGTCGCCGCCAAGGCCGCCGGCCTCTACATGATCTGCACCATCTCCAAGCACGCCGCGGAGAAGGACGGCTACACCGACGCGATGATGCTGGACTACCGCGGCTACGTGGCCGAGGCGACCGGCGCCAACGTGTTCTTCGTCAAGGACGGCGTGCTGCACACGCCCAAGCCCGACTGCTTCCTGGACGGCATCACCCGCCGCACGGTGATCGAGATCGCCAAGGGCAAGGGGATCGAGGTGGTCGAGCGCCACATCGAAAAGCAGGAGCTGGCCGACTTCACCGAATGCTTCATCGTCGGCACCGCCGCCGAGGTGACCCCGGTGGCCGAGATCGGCGAGTTCACCTTCACGCCCGGCAAGCTGTCGCTGGACCTGATGGACGCCTACGCGGCCCTGGTGCGCCGCGAAGAGGTCGTGCCGGCCTAAGGCCTGGTTCGGACTGTTGATCTGAAGACCCCGGGGCGCAAACGCTCCGGGGTTTTTCTTTGGGCGAGCCGCCTTCGGACGCTGCGCCTTCAAGGAACCTCCCCCTCTGGGGGAGGCGGCCGAAGGCCGGCGGGGGGCCGTTTTCAGCTTCCGGAACGTTGGGAGGACCGCAAAACTCCCCCCACCGATCGCTGCGCGATCGCCTCCCCCACAGGGGGAGGTTCCTCAAGCCGATCAGTCCGTCACCCCCACCGTCGCCACCAGCCAGCCGCCGCCCCAGGGCGTGTTGACCACCGCCTCGTCGCGAACCTGGCCCATGGCCTTCAGACGTCGCCACAGTCGCAGGGGCTTGAGCGACAGCCACATGGTCAGGCCCACCGCCCCGCCGGGCGCCAGCATGGCGCGGTAGTGGTCGATCAACGGTTCGACCTCGCCCAGGTGCTCGATGCACTCGGAGAACACCACCACGTCGAAGGTCTCGTCGACGGCGAAGGCGCGGCCGTCGCCCAGCAGCATCTCGACCTGGCCCGAGGCGATCTCGGCCGACAGGCGCTTTTGCCCCATCGCCACCGCCGGCTCGGAGAAGTCGACGCCCACATAGCGGGCGGGGCGGTGATTGCGCAGGGCCTCGAAGAACACCCCCTCGCCGGCGCCGATCTCGAGCACGCGGGGGCTGGGCCAGCGGTCGGCGATCATGGCGGCCAGCAGGCGGTGATGGTGGCGTTGGTCGGAGCGGTGCAGGCGGTCGTAGACCCCGTCGCGATACTCCTGGTCCCAGCGCTCGACCGGAGCCGCGCGGAAGGCCTCGCCCTTGCGCTTCTCCATCAGGTCGCCCAGCCACGGACGATCCAGCGACGCCATCTCGATGAAGCGCCGCCAGCGCAGATAGACCATGACTTTCCCCAGAGCGGGGACCGTCCCCGACGCAGGCGATGATGGCGGGGGGAAAGCTTGGCCACAAGGCGCCAGGCCTTCTCCTACCCCGCGACCCGCGCCTCGATCTCTTCCAGGCGCGCGCGGGTGGCGACGAGGTCGAGGCCGAACCGGGCCGGATCGGCGGCGGCCAGGCGCGCGGTGACGTCGTAGCTCTCGCGATACAGATCCAGCGCCCGCATGCGGTGGCCACGGTCCTCGCGCAGGTCGGCCAGCCGCTCCAGCGCCACCGACAGCGCCCGCTGCGCGCCGGGATCGGCGGCTTCGCGACCGCCGGGCGAGCGACGCAGGGCCAGCGCCTCCTCGAAGGCCGACAGCGCCTCGTTCAGGCGTCCCTCGGCCTCGGCCGTGTCGCCCACCCCGGCCAGCGCGCCGGCCAGCAGCTCGTCCGCCGTCGGATCGTTCGGCGCGGCCTTCCTGACCATGCGGGCGTAGGACACGGCTTCCTCATAGGCCTCGGCGGCGTCGTCGTGCCGCCCCTGCGCGGCGGCGAAGTCGCCCAGGTCGCGATAGGCGGTCGTCCGCTCACGGTCGGTTTCAGCGGCGCGGACCAGTCTGGCCAGGACCCGGGCCGCCGGGTTCCAGGCCTCCGAGCCGCACAGCGCCAGCATCTCGGCGCGCAGGATCTCGAATTCGGTGGCCCCGACAGGTGCGGCGGGCGCGGGCGCGCTGGCCGGAGCTTGAGCCGGGGCCGGCGCGGCTTGAACGGTGGAAGCGGTCGTCATGACGGGCGCCGTCATAGCCGGAATCGCCGCCGCCGGCTCGGGCCCGCCCATGTCGAAGGGTTTGGTCAGGGAACGCTCGCCCCCGCGAGCGCTCCCCTTCCTGCGTCGCGTCCCCCGACGCGACGTCCCCATGCGGGGTATCAGGGCGGCGACGAGAAGGATTCCCCCCAACGTCATCGCCGCCCAACCGGCGGTCGTCCGATGCGGCTCGAACGGGCCGAGATCCCAGCCGACGGCCCACGTCCCCAGCGTGCCCAGGCCTGAGATCACATATCCCGACGTCGCCAGGATCAGCCCCAAGATGATCCCTACGATGCGAGCCAGCATGTCGCCCCCTCCACGACGCACTTCCGCCAGGGGCGGAAAGTCATAGGACCGGGCGACCGGCGTCGAGCATACTCGCCTGCCAGGGGAACGTTGATAACCTGGAAGACGCCCGCGCGGGCGCCGAGGCGCGTTCCTGCCTCTAAATCAACCACGTGCGCGGCCTGGGATAGGCCTCGCCGCGCACCAGGAAGGCGATTCCGGCGATGCACCGGACGATGAACCAGATGCTGATCGCCGAGATGATCGCCACCCCCGCGATGATCATCGGCACACCGATCAGCACCAGCGACAGCGGGATGCCGAACAGCACCAGCGCCCCGCCGACCAGGAACCAGGCGATCGACAGCCAGAAGGTGCGAATCGCGAAGGTGTAGTGGCTCTCATTGATCGGCCCGGCCTGGCCGCGCTGCACATAGGCCACGATCAGGCCGATGAAGAAGGTCAGGCCGTTGCTGAAGCCCAGCAGGTAGAGGCCGTAGACCACGGCCGGGACGATCTTGTCCTCGGAGTGGCGTTCGACGGCGGGAGCAAGGTCGGTCATCGGTCCTCAGAGCATCCAGTTGCGGGGCGTCGGATAGGCCTGGCCCTTCAGCAGCCACGACAGGCCGATGATCGCGCGCACGGTCACCCAGATGCCGATGCCAGCCAGGATCAGAAGGCCGATGCCCAGGAACGCGGTCGCAAAGCCGATGACCCCGAACAGCAGCGACAGCCAGAAGGTGCGGATCTGGAAGACGTAGTGGCTCTGCAGCCATTCCGGCGCCGCGCCCTTGGAGACATAGGCCAGGATCAGGCCGATGATCGCCGACACCCCGCCCGTCACCCAGCCGCCGATGTAGCAGGCATAGACGATGATCGGCATGGTCTTGTCGTCCTGCAGGGCGGGCGGGACGGCGGGATCGGGCTGGACGTCGGTCACGGTGTTCCTGGCTTGAAAAGCGATGTTTCGCGGATGCTCGCCAAAAACGCGCGGCGATGCAAATGAAGCTTCCGAAAGGGAAGGCTCGCCCGCGCCCCTCGCCTAGGGCAGCCAGCGCCTGGGCAGGTCGTGGGGATCCAGCGCCTCGCCCCTGGGCAGCCACGGCAGGGCCGCGAAGATCAGCAGCAGCAGGAACACCATCCGGGCGGCCAGGCCGATGGCCATGTCGCGCATCGACGACGAGATCGCCAGCATCAGAAGCGTCAGCGCGCCCGCCGCCAGCAGGCCGACGACCAGGGTCGTGGCGTCGCGCAGCTTGAAGCCGGCGGTCTCGAAACGGGCGCGGGGCGAAAGGTCGGCGCCGACCGCGGCGATCGCCCGCGCCAGCAGGGCGAAGCTCTCCAGCCGGTCGTCATAGAGGCCCGGACCGCGCCAGCTCTGCGAGGCGATGGCCACGCGCTGGCGGCCGAAGCTCAGCATCAGGGCGCGCTGGCGGCCGCCGCCGCGCGGCATGGCCAGGCGAAAGCGGCGCAGATGCGAAAGCTCGAAACGGCGTTCACGCCCGCCGCGGCGCTCCACCAGCGTCCCGCCCTCCAGGCTCCAGGCCGTCTCGGGCTGGAACGGGGCCAGGCGGGCGCTGTGGGAAAGTTCGCTCACCCGCGGACGGCGGTGATCTCGACGCCGGCGGCGGCGGCGTGGGGGGCCAGGGCCAGGGGCTTTTCGACCCGCACCCGGGCGCGGGTGACGCGATGGTCGTCGAAACAGGCCTGGGCCAGGCGCTCGGCGAAGGTCTCGACCAGGTCGATATGGCCGGCGGCCGCGATGTCCTGGGCGGCGGTGCGGATGGTCTCGTAGTTGACCGTGTCGCCCAGTTCCTCGCAGTGGCTGGCGGCCACGTCGAGCTCGACGTCGATGACCAGCGGCTGCACGCGGCCGTGCTCGTGGTCGTAGACGCCGATCTGGGCCTCGACCTTGAGGCCGCGCACGAAGACCTTGGTCACGATGACCTTGGCGAGAACGGGCGCCGGGAACGGCGTTTCGGAGAGGGGGGAGGCGGACAAGGGCGGGGGCCTTCAGGAACCGAGGACGTCGGGCGTGCGCCAGGCCAGATGCTGGCCGCCGTCGACCGCGATCATCTGGCCCGTGACCGACGGCGCGTCAATGAGATAGCGCATCGCCGCGGCCAGTTCGGCCGGATCGACGGACCCGCCCAGGGGCGTGGCGGCGGCCTCAGCCTCGAACTCGCCGGGGGCCTGGTGGATGGACGCCAGCACCGGTCCTGGGCCGATGGCGTTGACGCGGATGGCCGGCGCCAGGTCCTGGGCCAGGGTGCGCGTGACCCACCAGAGCCCTGCCTTGGAGACGCTGTAGCTGAAGAACTGCGGATTGGGCTTGAGGACGCGCTGGTCGACCAGATTGACCACCAGTCCCTTGCGCCCCCCGGGCAGGGCCGCGGCGAAGGCCTGGGCCAGCAGCACCGGCGCGCGCAGGTTGGCGTCCATGTGCCGGTTCCAGCTGTCGGCGGTCAGGTCGGCGATGCGGTCATCCTCGAAGGTCGAGGCCGAATTGACCAGCAGGGTCAGCGGCCCGATCGCCTCGGCCGCCGCCCCGACCAGGGTCGCGCCGATGTCCGGATCGGCGAGCTCGCCCTGGATGGCGACCGCCCGGCGGCCCAGCGCCGCGATCTCGGCCACCACCGCCTCGGCCTCGTCCCGCGCGGTGCGGTAGTGCACCGCCACGTCATAGCCCGCCCGCGCCGCCTCCAGCGCCAGCACCCGCCCGATCCTGCGCCCCGCGCCGGTGACGAGCGCGCCGCCGCGCGGGGATGGGGAGAGGGAAAAGCTGGACATCCAGCCTTCCTACTTCGCCGGCCTCTCCACCGCCAGCGGCCGCACCTTGCCGACCAGTTCGACCAGGAACTTGCCGGGCTCTTCGTGCGGAGGCAGGTGGGCGGAGTTTTCGAACCACACCAGCTGCTTCTTCGGCGCCTTCAGGCGGCCCAGCCACGGCTCGATCACCGACGAGGGCGTGGTGATGTCGCGGCGCCCCAGGAACATGAAGACCGGGAACTTGGTCGCCGCGATCTTCGTGTGATCCACAGCGGTCATGTCGGGCAGCAGGGCCGGCACCGACAGCTGGCCGCCCTGGTCGATGGCCAGCCGGTCGGCGTAGTCGTAGAGCGGCGACAGGCGCGCGGCGCGGAAATAGAAGTCAGCGTTGTCGCGATAGGCGGCCAGCCCACCGTAGGCCATCACCCACTTGCGCACGACATTGACCTTGGCGAACGGGATCTCGCCGTCGCCGGGATAGGGGGCGACGGCCTTCAGTTCGGCCAGGGCCGTCTCGTCCTTGCGCTCGGCGGCGATCTTCAGCAGCGCCTCGTACTGGGCGGCCTCGTTGGCGCGCAGGGCGAAGAGCGGCCCGACGCCCACATAGGCGGCGACCAGGTCGGGCCGCGCCATGGCCGCGTCCAGGGCGATGACGTTGCCCCACGAGTGGCCGAGCAGGATCACCTTGCGCGCGCCCACGCGGGCCCGCACGTCGTCGATCAGCGCCAGCAGGTCCTTGGTCATCTGGGCCCGCGACAGGTGGGCGCGGTTGGCCGCCTCGCCGCCCGAGCGCAGGGTCTTGCCCGCCCCCGGCTGGTCCCATTGCACGACGGTGAACCAGTCCTCCCAGCCCTGCTGGTAGGGCCAGGACCGGCCCATCTCGGTCGCGCCCGGACCGCCGTGGACGTAGATGATCACGGGGTTGGCCTTGTCGGCTCCGCGGATCGAGACCCACTGCGGCAGGCCGTTCAGGTCCACCTGCTCCAGCACCTGGATCCCGTTCGGAGCCACGATCTTCTGGCGGTCGGCGATCATCGCCCGGGCGGTGGCGTAATGCGCTTCGGTCGGGGGCGGCGCGTTCGGGTCTTGGGCGAGGGCGGGACCGGCCAGCAGGGCGGCGGCGGCGACGGCGAGCGCCGGCAGGCGATGGAACATGGGCGACTCTCCGGCGCAAAGGACCAGCGCCCCGTTTAGCCGCCCGCGGCCGCTTCGGCGACCCGCGTCGCACGAACGACGGTCACACCGGCTGCCTGATTTGACAGCAGCGCTGCCTTACCTATGATGTCGTCACCATGTATCGCATCGAATTCTTCAATCGCGAACAGCACAGGGCGGGCCACCTCATCGCAGGAGCCTAGTCCCGAGCCCCTATCGACGCGTGTGCGCCGGGCTCGGGACGAAAACCACATCGACAACAGCGTTGCGCAAGACTTCGACACATAACCGGTCGAGGTCCAGAAAACTTGCGCCCCTACCCCAATTACTACGGCGCGCGGCCAAGGCCGCGACGCCGCGCCATGCCGCATGGCCAAACGCCAGGAGCGCCTTCATGCCCGCCTCCCCGCCCCTCTCTCCACGCGCCGCCCCGGGGGCGGCCAAGCGCGACCCGCGCCCGCCGATCACCGTCTGCGCGGCGGACTACGACGCCCTCGCCGCCCTGATCGCACACCCCAGCGCAGCACCCGGCCAGGCGCTGCTGGCGGTGGAGCTGGAACGCGCCGCCGTGGTCGAGGGCAGGCCCGCCGCCGACCGCGTGCGCCTGGGCTCGGAGGTCGACTATCACGACCTCGACCGCGACCGGGTGCGCACCATCCGCCTGGCCCTGCCCCAGGAGGCCAGCATCGACGAACGCCGCGTGTCAGTCACCGCCCCGATCGGCGCGGCCCTGCTGGGCCTCAAACCCCGCCAGCGCTTTTCCTGGACCGAAGCCGGCGGCCGGACGCGAACCATCCTGGTGCTGGCGGTGCGCAATGACGGCTGACGACGTGCTGGGCCCCTGCCCCAGTCCCGGCCACGGCGTGGGCGCGGCCGCCGCGGCCGCCCTGCTGGCCGCCGCCGACCATGTGGACCAGGCCGCCTCAGGCGCTTCGCCGCGCGAGGCCGCCACGCGGCTGTCGCTGCACGCCGAGGACCTGGCCCACTCGCCCGTGGCCCGCGACCAGCTGCTCAGCCGCGCCCTGGAGCTGGCGGCGGGCGATCTCGCCGAGGGTCGCCGCCCCCTGTCGCACTGGCCGCTGTTCTTCGCCGAGGACCTGTCGCCGTCGCTGGAAGCCCGCGAGGACGTTCGCGCCTGGGTGCTGGCCGGCGCCGATCCGATGCTGGCCGACGGCGAGGCGGTGGCCGAGGCCGTCGAGGCCCGGGCCGTGCGCGACCTGGGCGACGCCTTCGAGACGGCGCGCGGCCTCACCCGGCGCCTGCGCATCGAGGCCTGGCTGCAGCTGGCTTTGTGGGACGATCCCCGCATCCCGGCCAACGCCGAGACCCGCTTCCTGATGCGCGCCGGCGGCCGGCGGCTGATGGCGCGGGTCGGGGACTAGAAGCAGCGCGGCGGGGAACCGCCGCGCGGACCGGATCAGTCGATGCGGCCGAACTCGAAGGCGTTGAGGCCGACGATGACGCCCAGGAAGATGGCGATGATCAGGATCGCGAGCATGTTGGCGCCGCTCCGGCTTGGTTGTTGTTTCCTCGCCTCCGGCTTTAGCGGCCAATGTTCGGCGGAGCAAGGCCTGCCGCCCGGCGTCGAAGCAGCCTAGTCTGGCGCCCATGCTCTGGCGCCGAAAAGTCGAACCCTACACCCGCCCCTTCGTCTACGCCTGGTTCCGCATGAGCCGGGGGCTGACCCTGGGCGTGCGCGGCCTGGCCACCGACGCCGAGGGCCGCGTGCTGATGATCCAGCACACCTACGTCCCCGGCTGGTACCTGCCGGGCGGCGGGGTCGAGCGCGGCGAGGTCGCCGAGACCGCTCTCGTGCGCGAGATGCAGGAAGAGGCCGGCGTGCGCGTCATCGGCCGCCCCACCCTGCTGTCGATCCACAGCAACGAGCCGCGCCACCCGGGCGACCACGTGCTGGTCTACCGCATCCACGCCTGGGAGCCGTGCCAGGCTGCCGAGCAGGGCKAGATCCACGAGATCGGCTGGTTCCACCCCGACGCCCTGCCCGACGACGTCACCGACGCCACCCGCCAACGCATCGCCGAAGCCCTGAAGGGCGCCGAAATCGACCCGATGTGGTGAGAAGCGCCAATCCGCGAGCTGTTTCGAATATTGCGTTTATTGCGTTTAAGGCGTATAAGCTCGTCTCACTCGGGAGCAGAGAATGACCACGCCTGCATTCGCCCAAGAGCTTGGCGATAGGCTTCCGTCGGCCGACGAGCGCGCCGCCGCCAATCAACTCCGCAAGATCCTCGCCGCACAGGCCGTGGGTGATGACGAGACCCGCCTGCGGCTGCTTCAGGAAGACAAATCGACCTCCGAGGTCGTCCTCACGCCCGGCCTGTCGCGGCTATTGATGGAGGTGCTGCGCCACGTCGGTCGTGGCGACGCGGTCACGCTCGTCCCCGTCGGCCAGATGCTGACCACCCAGCAGGCGGCCGACATTCTGAACGTCTCTCGCCCCTATTTCATTGGCCTGCTCGACAGGAATGAGATCCCGCATACGCTCGTCGGTCGCCATAGACGGATCAAGGCCGAGCATCTGTTCGCCTACAAGCGCGAACGGGACACCAAGCGCGCCTCCGCGCTCTCCGAGCTGGCGGCCTTGGATGGTGAGCATCTCTGACAGATGTTCGCCAATCGCTTCACCGCCCTGGTCGACGCCTGTTGCCTGGCCGGGGCGTTGAAGCGAAACCTCCTGCTCACGCTCGCCGAAGCGGAGTTTTTTCGACTTCGCTGGTCAACGCGCATTCTCGACGAGGCCGAGAGGGCGATAACCCGCATCTTGACCGCCAAGGGCGTGGTCGACGCCGACGAACACGCCGGCCGCGCCCGTAGGAACATGCAGACCGCATTCGAAGAAGCCGACGTCGGGGACTACAGCGCCATGCTGCCGGCCTGCATGGGTCTGCCCGACCCAAACGACCTCCATGTCCTGGCCGCTGCGCTGAAGACCAGGGCAGCCATCATCGTCACTGACAACATCAAGGATTTCCCCGCATCGGTGCTTTCGCCGCTGAACCTGGAGGCCAGGTCGGCCGACGACTTCATCGCCGACACGGTCGCGCTGGACACGGGTCGCGCCGTCGCCGCCATAAGGCGGATGCGGGAACGCCTGCGTCGTCCGGAGAAGACGGCCGAAATCCTATTGCTCGACATGGAAGCCGAAGGGCTGACCGAAAGCGTCGACATCCTGCGCGCCCACGTCGCCTCGCTCTGAAACGCGCCGCATCCCCGCCCCGCGACTTTGAGCACAATCCGTGCTAAGCGCCCGCCCAACGAAATTCACGAGAGTTCCATGGCCCTGAAAGTCGCCATCGTCGGCCTGCCCAACGTCGGCAAGTCCACCCTGTTCAACGCCCTGACCCAGACGGCGTCGGCCCAGGCCGCCAACTATCCGTTCTGCACCATCGAGCCGAACACCGGCGACGTGGCCGTGCCGGAAGCGCGCCTGAACGCGCTGGCCGCCATCGCCGGTTCGAAGGAAATCATCCCGGCCCGCATCAACTTCGTCGACGTCGCCGGCCTGGTGCGCGGCGCCTCCAAGGGCGAAGGCCTGGGCAACCAGTTCCTGGCCAACATCCGCGACTGCGACGCCGTGGCCTTCGTGGCGCGCTGCTTCGAAGACGGCGACATCACCCACGTCGAAGGCCGCATCGACCCGATCGCCGATCTCGAGATCATCGAGATGGAGCTGATGCTGGCCGACCTGGAAAGCCTGGAAAAGCGCCTGCCCAACGTCGAGAAGCGCGCCAAGAGCGGCGGCGACAAGGAAATGATCGCCACCCTACGCCTGATCAACCTGGCGCTGGAGCAACTGCGCGCCGGTCGTCCGGCCCGCGCCGCCCAGATCGACAAGGAAGACGCCAAGGCCTGGGCCATGCTGCAGCTCCTGACCTCGCTGCCGGCCCTCTATGTCTGCAACGTCGACGAAGGCAGCGCCGACAAGGGCAACAAGTTCTCCGACCTGGTGGCCGAACGCGCCAAGCAGGACAACGCCAAGAGCGTGGTCATCTCGGCCCAGATCGAGAGCGAGATCGCCCTGCTGGACGAGGCCGAGCGCACCGAGTTCCTCGAAACCCTGGGCCTGGAAGAGCCGGGCCTGAACCGCCTGATCCGCGAGGCCTACAAGCTGCTGGGCCTGCAGACCTACTTCACGGTCGGCCCCAAGGAAGCCCGCGCCTGGACGATTCCCGTGGGTGCCACCGGCCCGCAGGCCGCCGGCGTGATCCACACCGACTTCGAGAAAGGCTTCATCCGCGCCGAGACCATCGCCTATGACGACTACGTCAAGCTGAACGGCGAAGCCGGCGCGAAGGAAGCCGGCAAGATGCGTTCGGAAGGCAAGGAGTACGTCGTCAAGGACGGCGACGTGATGCACTTCCGCTTCAACGTCTGATCGCAGGCTTGAAATAGATCGCCGCCTGGCCGAGCTTGCCCGCCTCAGCGTGGGGAGTTCGGCCAGGTCGTGGCTTCGTGGATCATCGGGGGCGCGCTGGCGCTCCTCCTGTCTTCGCCGCAGGAAACCCTGACGCCCGCGCCCCGGCCGACCGGCGGCGAGGCGGTCCACGCCCTCAAGGCGGACGGCCCGCTGACCGTGCGCCCGGCCGGCCGCGCCGCCGTCGGCGACGCCCTGGTCGCCCGGCCCGTACGCCTCGCGTTCACCGGCGTTCTCAGCCAAGACGTGCTGCGCGACGGGCGCGTGGCCCTGCCGGCCGGAACGCGCGTCATCGGCGTCCGCCAGTCCTTCTCCAGCGTGGCCACGACCCGCCAGCAGCGCCGCCTGGGCCAGATGGGCCAGGTGCACCATGGCGGCAACCAGACGATCTGGTGCGCCGCGACGCCCGCGCCGTCGAAGGACGCAACAGCCTGCCTGCCCTTCGTCAACGGCGTGGTGCGCTGGGTCGAGGCCTCGCCGCCGCACTACCCGATCATCCGCCGCTTCACCCCCAAGGCGCCGCTGGCGGGGCCCGTGCTGGTCGAGCCCGGCCCGATCGAGGGCCTGGCGCCCCTGCGCTTCACCATCGCCTTCGCCGGATGGACCCCCGAGGGGGCGGCCATCGACCTCAAGGTCGAAAGCGACGGCCGCCCGCCGGCCACCCGGCGACGAACCCTGGTCCGCGGCCCGGACGGCGCCGCCACGCTGGAAGCGCTGGGCGGACGCCTGCGGCTGATCCCCGTCGCGGCCGACGCTAACGTGGCCGACATCGAGATCGTCATCCCGCCCTCGGCGACCGCCGATCCGGAGTTCTGAACGTGCGCGCCCTGCTGCTCGCGGCGATGATGCTCGTCCTGGCCGGCTGCGGCGTGGCCACGGCCCAGCCACCGGCGATCGAAGGTTCGGTCGATCGCATCGTCATCGAGAAGGCCGCCCACCGCATGCGCCTCTACGCCGGCCAAAGGCTGGTGCGGACCTATGCGGTCTCGCTGGGCGGCGGGGGCTTGGCGCCGAAGACCCGGCAGGGCGACCGGCGCACGCCGGAAGGCGACTACCGCATCACCGGCCGCAACCCCAACAGCCGCTTCCACCTGGCCTTGCGGATCGGCTACCCGACCCCGGCCCAGACGGCCGCCGCTCGCGCCCGGGGCGTCGACCCCGGCGGCGACATCATGATCCACGGCCTGCCCAACGGCCGCGGCGCCCTTTCGGCGCTCTACAAGGGCCGAGACTGGACCGACGGCTGCATAGCCGTCACGGACCCGGAGATAGAAGAGGTCTGGAAACTTGTGCGCGACGGCGCGCGGGTGAGGATCGAGCCATGACCGACATTACCGACGCCGGCCCGCTGGTCGCGCGCCGCGACTGGCGCAAGGCCGTGATCAGCTCGGCGATCATGCTGTTGATCGCCGCCGCATGGATGGGCTGGCGCGCCGCGCAGGGCGACCATCCGCCCTGGATCGTGCTGGGCCTGGCGGCCGCCTGGTGCGTGATCGGCGTCCCCTTGCTGATCCGGGACCGCGTCCCGCGCCTGATCATCGCCGGCGAAGGTCTCAGCTGGCGCGAGACGCGCAAGGACCCGCTCTATTTCCTGCCCTGGTCCCGCATCCTGTCGGCCAGGTACGAAGACCGCGGCGAGGACGGGCACGTGCTGAGCCTGACCCTGACCCCGCCGCCGGTCGTCGAGCAGCAGGCCTCCGACCGCACCGGCCCCTTCACCGTGGACATCGAGGTCGGCGGCCTGGACCTGTCGCGCACCGCCCTGCAGGCCGCCATCCGCAGGCGGGCGCCGCACCTGTTGGGCCGCAAGCCGCGAAACGCGGCCTGAGGGACCCACCCGGCTGTCGAACTTCAGCGACGGCGCGCCTTGACCGAAAAGGCGGCGCGGTTCTGGATGCGCGCGCCTGAACAAGACGCCGGAGCCCTCCCATGGCCGACACCCTCACCCTGACCTCCGCCATCGACGGCTTTGCGTTCTCCGCCCTGAGCGTGCAGCCGCAGGGGCCGCGCAAGGGCGGGGTGGTGGTGATCCAGGAGATCTTCGGCCTGGACCAGTACGTGCAGGCCGACCTCGCGCGCTGGGCGGCGCGCGGCTACGAGGCGATCGCGCCGTCGCTGTTCGACCGCGTCACCCCCGGCTATGTCGCCGAACATGACCCCGAAGGCTTCCAGAACGGCGTCGCCGCCGTCGGCCAGGTGGGCATGCCGGCCATGCTGTCGGACATCCAGGCCTGCATCGACGCCCTGAAGAACAAGGGCCCGGTGTTCGCCGTCGGCTACTGCATGGGCGGATCGCTGGTGTGGCTGGCGGCCTCGAAGCTGGAAGGCCTGGCCGCCGGCTCCAGCTATTACGGCAGCCAGGTGCGGGCCAATGCGGCCCTGCCCCTGCACTGCCCGGTGATCGTCCATCTGGGCGCCAAGGACGCCCACATCGACGCCGAGGCGACCAAGGCGGCGATCTGGACCTCCCACCCCGACGCGCCGGTCTATGTCTACGAAGCCAGCGGCCACGGCTTCAACAACGACGGCCGCCCCGACAGCGACCTGGCCGACGCCGAACTGGCCCGCGAGCGCACCGTGGCGCTGTTCGAGGAAGTCGCCGCCTCCCAGGAAGGCGCCGGCGCATGACCGCCGCCGGAACCCGCATCGCCCTGTGCGACCGCGACGGCGGCCCGCTGTCGGCCTTCCACGTCCAGCCCGGCGAGGCCCGGCGCGGCGGTCTGGTGATCCTGCACGCCATCTGGGGGATCACCCCGCACATCCGCGAGTTCAGCGAAAGCCTGGCCGAGCACGGCTACGAGGTGATCGCCCCCAACCTGCTGGACAGCGCCGACGCCCCCTGGCCCGACCAGAACACCGAGCCCGCGATCCTCGACCAGCGCATGGCGCTGGGCGAGCAGGCCGGCTGGGGCGCGGCCTGCGTGCCGCGCGTGCAGGCCGCCATCGACGCGCTGGAGGGCCCGGTCTTCGTCATGGGCTTCTGCTTTGGCGGCACGACCGCCTGGCTGGCCTCGACCCGCGCCCACGGCGTGACGGCGGTCTCGTGCTTCTACGGCGGCGACATCGTCCGCTATCGCAACGAGACGCCGAAGGTCCCGACCATCCTGCACTTCGGCAAGACCGACGAGATGATCCCCCTCGCCGACGTGGCGGCGATCGAGGCGGCCCATCCCGACCTGCCGATCCACCAGTACGACGCCGGCCACGCCTTCGTCGCCCCCAGCGGCCACCACCCCGACAGCGCCCGCCTGTCGATGCTRCGCACCCTGCAGCTCTTCCAGCGCTCGGGCGGAAGCAAGGGCGAGGCGTAGGGGCGGCAGGACGCGCGCTTGGAAATCCTGCTGTTCTGCTGCGCGGTGGCCCTGGGGCTGGTCGTCGCGGCCGTCGAAATCTTTCGCGGCCTGAAGCGGCTCTCGCGGATCGCCGTCTGGTAGGTGATCCTGATGACGGTGTGCGCCGCCGTTTCGGTCGATCAATGGCCTCGCATGGGGGCGTTTGAGCTCGCCGCCTCCGCCTTGGGCTGCATTATCGTCATGACCCTGATGATCGGCGGCGCGGCCCTGCGTGAGCGCTTCATATCGAGCCTCTCGGCACGAACGAGCCCCTCCTCGTCCAGGAGCCGCGCTGCGGCCCAACGCGCGAAGCTCGATCCGGATTGTTGAGCGCTGCTCAACACCCCGTGCACCTTGGGGCGGCTAATGCGTCCTGCCCGTCCCTGTTACGCTTCACCGTTTTCGCTGGGCCGACACCCGCGACGAAACCGCCCGCGCGTCCGGCCGCTTTACCCGCGGACCCTTGGCGCGTGGAGGACCGGAGGATGGGATGGCGATACTCGACGACCTTCAGCTTTCCAGGCGCGAAGTGATGGCGACCGGCGCGGCCGTGGGCGTCGCGGCGGCTCCGGGCATGGCCTCGGCCGCGCCCGCCGAACAACCCACGCTGATGAAGGTGTCCTTCACGGTCAACGGCCAGCGCCAGACCCTGGAGCTGGACACCCGCACCACCCTGCTGGACGCCCTGCGCGAGCACCTGAAGCTGACCGGCAGCAAGAAGGGCTGCGACCACGGCCAGTGCGGCGCCTGCACAGTCATCGTCGACGGCCGGCGGATCAATTCCTGCCTGTCGCTGGCGGTGATGCACGAGGGCGACGAGGTCACCACGATCGAGGGCCTGGGCGGCCCGGAGAAGCTGCACCCGCTGCAGGCGGCCTTCGTCAAGCACGACGGCTACCAGTGCGGCTACTGCACGCCGGGCCAGATCTGCTCGGCCAAGGCGGTGCTCGACGAGATCCGGGCCGGCGTGCCCAGCCACGTCACCGCCGACCTGACGGCCAAGGTCGAGTTCAGCCAGGCCGAGCTGCGCGAGCGCATGAGCGGCAACATCTGTCGCTGCGGCGCCTACTCAAACATCGTCGAGGCCGTGGCCGAAGTCGCCGGAGCAAAGGCATGAGGGCGTTTTCCTACGAGCGCGCCAAGAGCCCGCGCGAAGCCGCCGCGGCGCTGGCCGCCGACCCGGCCGCCCGCTTCATCGCCGGCGGCACCAACCTGCTCGACCTGATGAAGCTGGAGATCGAGACGCCCGCGCGGCTGATCGACGTCAACGGCCTGAAGCTGGACGAGATCGCCCCGACCAAGGACGGCGGCCTGCGCATCGGAGCCCTGGTGCGCAACACCGACCTGGCGGCCGACAAGCGGGTGCGCAAGGACTACGGCGTGCTCTCGCGCGCCCTGCTGGCCGGCGCCTCCGGCCAGCTGCGCAACAAGGCCACCACCGCCGGCAACCTTCTGCAGCGCACCCGGTGCCCGTACTTCTACGACACCAACATGCCCTGCAATAAGCGCACGCCGGGCGCGGGCTGCTCGGCCATCGGCGGCTTCACGCGGACCCTCGCGGTGCTGGGCGCCAGCGAGGCCTGCATCGCCACCCATCCCAGCGACATGGCCGTGGCCCTGCGCGTGCTGGACGCCAGCGTCGAGACCGTCGGCCCGGACGGCGCCGAGCGCTCGATCCCGATCGCCGACTTCCACCGCCTGCCGGGCGAGACGCCCCACGTCGAAACCGCCCTGGCGCGCGGCGAACTGATCACCGCCGTCACCCTGCCCAAGCCGGTCGGCGGGGCTCACGCCTATCGCAAGGTGCGCGACCGGGCCTCCTACGCCTTCGCGCTCGTCTCGGTGGCCAGCGTGATCCACAAGGACGGCTCGGGACGGGTGGCCCTGGGCGGCGTCGCCCACAAGCCCTGGCGGGTGGAGGCGGCCGAGGCCGCCCTGCCGCGCGGCGCGAAAGCCGTCTCCGAGGGCCTGCTGGCCGGCGCCCGCACCACCAGCCAGAACGCCTTCAAGCTGACCCTGGCCGAGCGCGCGATCGGCGCGGCCGTCACCGAAGCGAGGGGCTGAGGCCATGAAGTTCGACACCCCCGCCACGACCAACCCGATCGACCAGATGAAGGTGGTCGGCAAGCCGGTCGACCGCATCGACGGGCCGATGAAGACCACCGGCCGCGCCCCCTACGCCTACGAGCGCCACGACGCGATCCCCGACATCGCCTACGGCTACGTGGTCGGCGCGGCGATCGCCAAGGGCCGGATCACGTCGATGGACCTCTCGCGCGCCAAGGCCGCGCCGGGGGTGCTGGCGATCGTCACCGCCGCCGAAGCCGGCAAGCTGGCCAAGGGCGACTTCAACACCGCCATGCTGCTGGGCGGGCCGGAGATCCAGCACTACCACCAGGCCATCGCCGTGGTGGTCGCCGAAACCTTCGAGCAGGCCCGCGCCGCCGCAGGCCTGGTGAAGGCGGACTACGAGCGCGCCAAGGGGACGTTCGACCTGGCCTCGGCCAAGGACGGCGCGACCAAGCCCAAGGACGGCGGGCCCGACAGCGCCTTCGGCGACTTCGACGCCGCCTTCGCCGCCGCGCCGGTGAAGCTGGACGAGCACTACGCCACGCCCGACCACGCCCATGCGATGATGGAGCCGCACGCCAGCATCGCCGCCTGGAAGGGCGACAAGCTGAGCCTGTGGACCTCGAACCAGATGATCGCCTGGGGGGCCGGCGACGTCGCCAAGACCCTGGGGATCCCGCGCGAGAACGTGCGGCTGATGTCGCCGTTCATCGGCGGCGGCTTCGGCGGCAAGCTGTTCGTGCGGGCCGACGCCATCCTGGCGGCCCTGGGCGCCAAGGCGGCGGGACGGCCGGTGAAGCTGGCCCTGCCCCGGCCCTTCATGTTCAACAACACCACCCACCGGCCCGCGACGCTGCAGCGCATCCGCATCGGGACCGATCAGGCGGGCAAGATCCTGGCCATCGGCCACGAAAGCTGGTCGGGCGACCTGCCCGGCGGCGGCCCCGAGACGGCCGTGCAGCAGACCCGCCTGCTCTATGCGGGCGAGAACCGCATGACCAAGACCCGGCTGGCGGTGCTGGACCTGCCCGAGGGCAACGCCATGCGCGCCCCCGGAGAGGCGCCCGGCCTGATGGCCCTGGAAGTGGCCGTCGACGAGATGGCCGAGAAGCTGGGCATGGATCCCATCGACTTCCGCGTGCTCAACGACACCCAGGTCGATCCGGAAAAGCCCAGCCGGCCGTTCTCGCAGCGCAGGCTCAACGAGTGCCTGCGCACCGGCGCCGACAAGTTCGGCTGGAGCCGACGCGCCAAGACCCCAGGCCAGGCCCGCGACGGCCGCTGGCTGGTCGGCATGGGCGTGGCGGCGGCCTTCCGCAACAACCTCGTCATGAAGTCGGCCGCCCGCGTGCGGCTGGAGACCAGCGGCGTCGTCACCGTCGAGACCGACATGACCGACATCGGCACCGGCAGCTACACCATCATCGCCCAGACCGCGGCCGAGATGATGGGCGTGCCGCTGCACCGGGTGAACGTGCGCCTGGGCGACTCGTCGTTCCCGGTCTCGGCCGGTTCGGGCGGCCAGTGGGGCGCCAACAGCTCGACCGCCGGGGTCTACGCCGCCTGCATGAAGCTGCGCGAGGCGGTCGCCGGCAAGCTGGGCCTCGACCCGGCCAAGGCCGAGTTCGCCGACGGCCGCGTGAAGCTCGGCAACCAGAGCCTGCCGCTGGAAAAGGCCGCCGCCGAGGGCCCGGTCACCGCCGAGGACTTCATGGAGTACGGCGACCTCACCAAGACCCACCAGCAGTCGACCTTCGGCGCCCACTTCGTCGAGGTCGGCGTCGACGCCTGGACGGCCGAGATCCGCATCCGCCGGATGCTGGCCGTCTGCGCCGCAGGCCGGATCCTCAATCCGAAGTCGGCCCGCAGCCAGGTGATCGGGGCCATGGTCATGGGCGCCGGCGCGGCGCTGATGGAGGAGCTGGTCGTCGACAAGCGCATCGGCTTCTTCGCCAACCACGACCTGGCCGGCTACGAGGTGCCGGTGCACGCCGACATCCCGCACCAGGACGTGATCTTCCTCGACGAGACCGACCCGATGTCCTCGCCGATGAAGGCCAAGGGCGTGGGCGAACTGGGCATCTGCGGCGTCGGCGCGGCGGTGGCCAACGCCATCTACAACGCCACCGGCGTGCGGGTGCGCGAGTATCCGGTGACGCTGGACAAGCTGCTGGAGAAGATGCCGGTCCTGGCGTGAGGGGGGCGCGGAGCCCCCGCGCCATTGCTCCGAGTTTCCCCGCGAAGGCGGGGATCCAAGCGGGATCGGAAGGTTGGTCGCCGACACAGGTGAGCCTGAAAGTCAGCTTGGGTCCCCGCCTTCGCGGGGATTGAGCGAGCTGTGGTGGCCGAGGCTAGAACCAGCCGGCTTCCTTCAGCACCGGGGCGTAGGTCCTGCTGACCGGGGCGGCCAGGCCGCCGGCGAGGCTTAGCTCGCCCGCGCCCCGTCGCCAGCGCACCGCCTCGACCGCGTCGGCCGCCACCCACCACGAGCGGTGGACGCGCCAGCCATGGGCGCTGGTCAGTTCGCCCAGGGCGTCGGCGAAACGCAGGGTGATCAGCTCGGCCCCGGCGTCGGTGTGGACCTTCAGATAGTGGTCGTGCGCCTCGACGGCGATCAGCCGCGCCGCCCTGCGCCTGGCCGAAAGCCGCCGCCGGAACGCCGCCTCGGCCTCGGGCAGAGGCGGGGCGATGATCGTCCGCGTCTCGACCCGGGCGTCCCGACGCCGCCAGACCAGCGCCCGCACCGCCATCAGCGCCAGCGAAATCGGCCACACCTGCCACAGCAGCACCCAGAAGCCTGGCCAGCTCAGCGGCCCGCCCGCCAGCAGATGCTGGACGACCAGCACGAGCAGGGTCACCGGCGGCGTCATGACCAGGGAGACCGCCAGCACCCGTCGCCAGCCCGAAGCCGTCAGCCGCGCCAGCAGCGCGTCGACGGCGATGCCGATCAGCCCGCCCCCGACCATGCAGATCATCCAGTGGAGATAGCGGCCGACGACGGGCAGGCGCTCGGAGGCGAACGGGGCGAGGAAGCCCATCAGCAGGCCCACCGCCGTCAGCATGGCCAGATCGACCGCCCATCGCCGCGCGATCGTCCAACCGCCCCGTTCGTCCGTCCCGCTGTCCATGCCGTCCCGTTCGCGCAGCCCCGGCGCCGTTCGCGAAGCAAGGCCTAGCGAGCCGCCGCCCGCCCGGCAACGAGCTTCGACGAAATCGCAACGGGGGCCGCCGCCTTGACCATCACCACCATCACGCCTCGTCCCGGGACGCTGTCCTGGCCCGCCCGCCTGGGCTGGATCGCCCTCGCCCTGCTGTGCCTGGGGATCGCCGCCTATTCCGCCCGCTACCTGCTGCATCCGCCCCAGACCCCGGCCCAGGCGCTGGGCAATCCGCGCGGGGTTCCGTGGCTGGTCGTCCACGTCGCCGGATCGATCACGGCGCTGACACTGGGTTCGCTGCAGTTCATTCCGGCCCTTCGCCGGGGCGCGGGACCGCCGCACCGCTGGGTCGGACGGGTCTATGTGCTGGCCTGCTTCGTGGGCGGCGCGGCGGGCCTCGTCCTGGCGCCCGGCTCGTCGGCCGGCCCGATCGCCGCGACCGGCTTCGGCGTGCTGGCCGTCCTGTGGATCACCGTGAACCTGCTGGGCTGGCGGGCGGCGCTGCAAGGCCGCTTCGCAGACCACCGCCGCTGGATGATCCGCTCGTGGGCGCTGACCCTGGCGGCCGTCACCCTGAGGCTCTACCTGCCCCTGATCGTGGTCTTCGACCTGCCGTTCCTGCCCTGGTACCGCGCCATCTCGTTCCTGGCCTGGGTTCCCAACCTGATCCTCGCCGAACTGTGGCTGCGGCGAGGGGGCAAGTCCGCCTAGGCCGGCTCCGACGCGCCCACCAGATCGCCCGGCCCGCCATCGACGCCGACCTCGGTGAGGTCCTGCACATGCACCTCATGGCGCATGGGATTGACGCCGAAGAACCGTCCCTCGACCATCGCCTCGCCGGAAATCTCGCCGGTGACCGACGAGCGCAGGCGCAGGGTTGCAGTGAACGGCGCGACGACCCGGGCGTACTCCACCACCGTCCGGTAGCCGTAGATCCGGTCCGCCGGAACCTCGACCAGCACCTGCGTCGGATCGTCGAAAACCTCGTGATACGGAGACTCCGAACACCCCTCGGCCATCGGCTGGATCGGGCGCTCCAGAACTTCCTGGTCGGGGGCTCCCTCGGCGGCGAGATCGAAGCCGAAGGCCGGACCCAACGCTGCCAGCCCGCCGCGTTTGCCGGCCTCGTCGACGACGAACGCCCGCTCGATGTGGTAGCTGCGCGGCGTCCAGCGCACGTCGGTCAGCAGCGCATCCCCCGCCCGGTTGTCGACCGTCATGACCGGCCCCGGCGGCCCGAAAAAGTACGCCATGTCGATGAACGACCGCCGGGCGTAGCGCAGGTCGGTGACGATCACCTGGCCCTCCTCTACCGGCAGGGCCCAGCACTCGTTGTCGGCCCCGCCGTCCCAGCGATAGACGCCGATGTCGCCGCGCGGGTCGGAGCGATAGATGTTCAGCTTGTATTCCCAGTCCAGCCGGGTGTTCAGCACGACCCAGCCTTTCACCGCTTCGGCGCGCCAGACCTGCCGCACCTCGCCCGGCGAGAAGGGCGCCAGATGCACGGCGCCCTCGGGGGTGTCGTAGCCGCCGCCCTTCGGCGTCGAGTAGTGGCGGGTCCGATAGGTCAGGACCAGGCCGCTGGCCACGTGGCGCAGCACCGCGCCGCCATGGATGTAGGCCTCGGCCGTCCACAGCTGGTCCGGGTCGCCCTCCAGCCGCTGCAGGGCGACCTTGTCGCCTTCGCCCCTCGTCAGCGCCAGGCTCTCGCCGCCGGACAGCCTGGAGACGATGTAGAAGGGCCGGGTCGGGAACGGGATTTCCGTGGCCATGGCGCGCGCCTCAAATCAACCTTGAGCAGCGGCTTAGCAACAGACGCGCGCGCTGTACGCACCACCCGCCCACAATGGGTAGCCCCACGCGGAAACGCCGCCCGGTCTTGCGACCGGACGGCGTCCCGCTATCCCTTTACACAGATGACCTGGCGCAGCGTGTGGACGATCTCCACCAGATCGCTCTGGGCGGCCATGACCGCGTCGATGTCCTTGTAGGCCATCGGGGTTTCGTCGATCACCCCTTCGTCCTTGCGGCATTCCACGCCGGCCGTGGCCGCGACGTGGTCCTCCACCGTGAACCGGCGCTTGGCTTCGTTGCGGCTCATCGCGCGGCCCGCCCCGTGGGAGCAGGTGCAGAACGAGTCCGGGTTGCCCTTGCCGCGCACGATGAACGACTTGGCGCCCATCGAGCCGGGGATGATGCCCAGCTCCCCGGCCTTGGCCGACACCGCGCCCTTGCGGGTCAGGTAGACGTCCTTGCCGAAGTGCTTCTCCTTGGAGACGTAGTTGTGGTGGCAGTTCACCGCCTCCTGCGTCACCACCAGGTCGGGGAAGTGCTCGCGCAGCACCCCCAGCACCTGGTCCATCATCACCTCGCGGTTGGCCCGGGCGTACTTCTGGGCCCAGGCCACGGCCCGCACGTAGTCGACGAAGCCGTCGCTGCCTTCGGCGAAGTAGGCCAGGTCCTCATCGGGCAGGTTCACGAACCAGCGGCGCATCTCGTGCTTGGCCCGCTCGATGAAGTAGGTCCCGAACCGGTTGCCGACCCCGCGCGAGCCCGAGTGCAGCATCACCCAGACGTCGCCGGCCTCGTCGAGGCACAGCTCGACGAAGTGGTTGCCCGTGCCCAGCGTGCCCAGGTGCCCGAACCCGCGCGGGTGAGCGGCCTTGGGGTTGCGGTCGACGACGTCGTCGTAGCCGGCCTTCAGCTCCGCCCACTTGGCCGCCGCGATCGCCGGGGGCTCAGTCTGCCAGGCGCCCTTGTCGTTGCGCCCGCCGTTGTCGGTGCGGCCGTGGGGCACGGCCGCCTCGATCGACGAGCGGATCCCGAACAGGTTGTCGGGCAGGTGCTCGGCGCGGATCGAGGTGCGCACCGCCATCATGCCGCAGCCGATGTCGACGCCCACGGCGGCCGGGATGATCGCCTTCCAGGTCGGGATCACCGAGCCGACGGTGGCGCCCATCCCCCAGTGCACGTCGGGCATCACCGCCACGTGCTTGTGGATGAACGGCAGGCTGGCGACGTTGCGCAGCTGCTTGAGCGCCGAGTCCTCGATCGGCACCCCTTGCGTCCACGCCTTGATCGGCGCGCCTTCGCTTTCGATATGCGTGAAGCCTCCCATGGGCTTCTCCTTTCCAATCGGCCCTCCCGGCGTCATGGGCGAAGGAATTTCCGCGCAAAAACGAAAAACCCCTCCGGCCAAGGCCAGGAGGGGTTTTCTCGTACTTCCCGAAGTCCGCTTGGACCTAGGCCGTCATCCCCTCCGACACGCGCGCGTCATTACCCTCGACCTGGCGGTCGAGTTGATAGCTGACGGGCATGATCGGCAGGGCTTTGCGCGCCATGATCTTCGAGGTCCTTATCGGGAGGCGGGCGATTACAGGGTTATGCGAACCCGCGCCAGCGCCGAGCGAGCGGCGCGCGCGGAAGTTGCGGACGGTGTGGCAAATATGCCCCTCTCCCCTTGCGGGAGAGGGTGGCCCGCGAAGCGGGTCGGGTGAGGGGTCGATGACCGGCGCCGCCGCGACGGCGGAAAGGCTGGGTGAGGCGCCTCCCGTTTGAGAGACCCCTCATCCGTCATCCTGCGGATGACACCTTCTCCCGCAAGGGGGAGAAGGAACTCTAGGCCAGTTCGGGGCCGTCCGAGAGGGCTTCGCCGATGGCGCGGGCGCAGCCCGGCAGGCCAAGGGCGCCGATGAACGACAGGGCCACGGCGCAGACCAGCATGATCGGTTGGAAGATGCGCATGCGTTATTCTCCACCTTGTCCCGCCCGGCCTGGTCGGCAGGGGGTTGGCCGCAGGGTTGTTAGACCACCGTCCAGCACGCTTAAATCGCAAGCTTGACGTTGGTTCCGGTCGCGACTCCGGAAAACTCAGCATGCGGCATAAATGCCTCAAACTTATGTCAGTCGTCCAGATTACACATGAAGGCCGTAGGCCTTTCGCGCCGCCTCGATCCGGGCCAGCTTGGCGTTCAGCGGCGCCCAGTCGTCGGCCTGGTCGATCGGCGCCCACAGGGCCTCGACCTCCTCGATCAGCAGCTCCTCGGGCTCGGATCGTCCGAACACGGGGTTTTCCAGTCGTTCCGGACGGTCGGGCTCGAAACCCGAAAGCCGCGAGCGGAAATCGGCGAAAACCGGATCCTGGTAGAGCGCGCCGCGCGGCCCCTCCAGCGCGCGGGCTTGCGAGGCCTCGCCGCCGAACCAGTCGAAGAAGAACGGCTCCCAGCGCAGGGCCTCGCCGCCGGCCAGCTTGGTCCCCTCGGCCAGGGCCTTGAAGGCGGCGTTGACCAGCTCGACGTCTGCCTCGCCGCCGCGCCCCTTGACGCCCAGGCGCGCGATCATCGCCTCGCGCAGGCCGTCCTTGTAGGCGTCGGAAAAGCGGTTCAGCGCCGCGATCAGGCCGGCCTGGTCGGGGCTGACCAGCACCAGGCAGGCGGCCAGCTGCTGCAGGTTCCAGAACCCCGCCTCGGGCTGGCGGCCGAAGCTGTAGAGCCCCGAATGGTCGAAATAGGCGGCGGTGAAATTGGGGTCGTTGCGCGGCAGGAAGCGCCAGGGTCCGTAGTCGAAGCTCTCGCCGGTGACGACCATGTTGTCGGTGTTGAGCACCCCGTGCACGAAGCCGGCGGCCATCCAGCGGGCCACGAGGCGAGCGGTGCGCACGACCACCTCCTCGAACATCGCCGCCGGACGGTCCGTCGCGTCGGCCAGGTGCGGGAAATAGGTCTCGACCACGTGGTCGACCATCGTCCCGATCAGGTCGGCGCGGTCGAAATAGGCCAGGCGCTGGAAGGTCCCGAAGCGGATGTGGCTGTGCGAGAGCCTGGTCAGCACCGCCGATCGGGTCGGGCTGGGCTCGTCGCCGCGGGTCAGGGCCTCGCCGGTCTCGATCAGGGAGAAGGCCCGCGAGGTCGGAACGCCCAGCGCCTCCAGCAGGCCGGCGGCCAGGATCTCGCGCATGCCGCCCTTCAGGGTCAGCCGGCCGTCGCCGTGCCGCGACCACGGCGTCTGGCCCGAGCCCTTGGTGGCCAGGTCGAGCAGGCGGTCTGTTCCGGCTTCGCGCACCTGGGCGAACAGGAATCCCCGGCCGTCGCCGAGCTCGGGGTTGTACGAACGGAACTGGTGGCCGTGATAGCGCATGGCCAGCGGGTTCGGCTGGGCGCCCGGCAGGGGGACGAACCGTCCGAAATGGGCGATCCACTCGGCGTCGCTCAGCCCGTCCAGCCCCACGCTGGCGGCGGCCCGATCGTTGCGGAACCGCAGGATCGTTTCCGGAAAGTCGGCGGCCGCCACCGGGTCGGCGAACTCGCTCCCCAGCGGGGCGAAGCGGGAATCGGGGCGGAAGCGTGCGGAGACCGGCATGGACGCCAGATGCGCCCGCCGCCCCTCCGGCGCAAGGGAAGCCCCCGGATCGGCGATTTTAAGAACCTCGGCATGTTCGCATAACGCTGTCGCAGTTTCGCAACAGGAACCTTCGAACCGTTTCACAGCAAGGTTTTCGCTTGCCGAGCATACGGAGCGCCCATAACCATTGGCTGTCCATTCGAACGATCGTTCGGGTGAAGGCCAATCAAAAAACCGGCGGGGGCGGTGCAAGCGCTCTCGTCATAACGAACCGAGGTAGGAAATGCGCTTTACCCAGGTGCTTCGCGGCACGGCCTCCGCCGTCGTGCTCGCGGGCGTCGCCGCCATCGGCGTCGCCCATGCTCAGGACTCGGCCGCGGCGGCCGCCCAAGAGCCCGAAACCCTTACCGTCGACAGCATCATCGTCACCGCCCAGAAGCGCGAGCAGAACCTGCAGGACACCCCGGTGGTGGTCACCGCGGTCGGCGCCAAGCTGCTGCAGGACACCGGCGTGCGCGACATCAAGGACCTGACGATCCTGACTCCGGGTCTCACGGTGACCTCGACCACGTCGGAAGCCTCGACCACCGCCCGCATCCGCGGCGTCGGCACCGTCGGCGACAACCCCGGCCTGGAAAGCTCGGTCGGCATCGTCATCGACGGCGTCTATCGCCCCCGCAACGGCGTGTCGTTCGGCGACCTGGGCGAAATGGAGCGCATCGAGGTGCTGAAGGGCCCGCAAGGCACCCTGTTCGGCAAGAACACCTCGGCCGGCGTCATCAACATCATGACCAAGGAGCCGGAGTTCGGCTTCGGGGCCAACGGCGAGCTGACCGCCGGCAACTACAACGCCTTCGGCGCGGCGGCCTCGGTCACCGGTCCGCTGTTCGGCAGCGACAAGTGGGCCGGCCGCCTCTACGCCGCCGCCCGCGAGCGCGAAGGCTTCAACAACGTCATCACCGGCAAGGGTCCGAGCGGCGAGAAGCACGACGCCGACCAGAACTTCTACACCGTGCGCGGCCAGCTGCTGTTCGTGCCGGACGACAACTCGACCTTCAAGATCATCGCCGACTACACCAAGCGCGACGAAAACTGCTGCGGCGCCGTGCAGATCCGCACCGGCCCGACCGCGGCCGTGGTCAACGCCCTGTCGCAGGGCGGCGTCGGCATCGCCAACCCGGCCGATCCGTTCAAGCGCGTGGCCTATTCCAACCGCGGCGCGCCGCAGGAGATCGAGGACAAGGGCATCTCGCTGCAGGCCGACATCGACCTGCCGATCGGCACGCTGACCTCGATCAGCGCCATCCGCAACTGGCGCATCGACAGCGGCCAGGACAGCGACTTCACCGCCGCCGACATCACCTACCGCGCCAAGGACGGCACCAACTACGCCGAGTTCACCACCTTCAGCCAGGAACTGCGCCTGGCCGGCAGCACCGAGCGCCTGAACTGGCTGGTCGGCGCCTTCCTGGCCGACGAGCGCCTGGACAACGAAGCCAACTTCCGCTTCGGCAGCGACTACGAAGCCTACATGTCGACGATCGTCCTGTCGGGCGTCGCCGGCGCCCTGGCTCCGGCCGGCATCACGGTCAACCAGGCGAACAGCGCGCTGTTCGCCTCGCAGATCACCGCCCTGCCCTACGGCAGCTCGTTCACCGCCGGCACCGGCCTGCACGACACCTACAACCAGCGCTCCAAGACCGTGGCGCTGTTCACCAACAACACGCTGAAGATCACCGACGCCTTCGATATCACCGTGGGCCTGCGCTACACGGCCGAAGAGAAGGACCTCGACACCTACCAGACGGGCGCCTCCAACGCCTGCGGCGTGCTGCTGACCCCGGCGGGCCAGGCCCGCGTCGCCTCCACCCTGGTGGGCCGCGGCGTTCCGGCCGCCCTGTTCGGCACCGCCACGGGCACCAGCCTGGTCTCGACCGTCGTCGGCAACATGTGCCTGCCCTGGGCCAACCCGCTGTTCAACGGCCGCGGCACCAAGCAGAGCCTGAGCGAGCGTGAGTGGACCGGCACGGTCAAGGCCAGCTACCGCCTGAACCCGTCGGTGTTCACCTATGCCTCGTACGCCCGCGGCTACAAGGGCAGCGGCTTCAACCTCGACCGCACCCAGTCGTCGAACGGCCTGCCCTCGGGCGGCGTGGGCGTGGTGCCGATCACCGACACCTCGTTCCCGGCCGAGTTCGTCGACAGCTACGAAATCGGCGTGAAGAACACCCTGTTCAATCGCACGGTGCTGTTCAACGTCACGGGCTTCTACCAGAAGTTCAGCGACTTCCAGCTGAACACCTTCCTGGGCACCTCGTTCGCGGTGCGCTCGGTCGAGGAAGTGACCTCCAAGGGCGTCGACATCGACTTCCTGTGGTTCACCCCGGTGCGCGGCCTGACCATCCAAAGCGGTGCGACCTACTCCAAGACCGAGTACGGCGACCAGCCGATCGCCAACGACCCGACCAACGCCCTGGTCCTGCTGCCCGGCTCGCAGATGTCGTTCGCGCCGGAATGGTCGGCCTCGGCCTCGATCAGCTACGAGCACTCGGTCGGCGGTTCGCTGAAGGCCAAGTACAACGTCGGCGGCAAGTACTCCTCGGAGTACAACACCGGCTCGGACCTGTTCCCGTTCAAGCAGCAGAAGGCCTTCCCGCTGCTCAACGCCCGGGTCGGCCTGGGCGACGCCGACGACAAGTGGGCGGTCGAACTGTGGGCCCAGAACCTGCTCGACAAGAACTACTACCAGGTGGTGTTCAACGGCCCGCTGCAAGGCTCCTCGGGCCTGTCGGCGACCAACAAGGTCTACAACCCGGCCAACGACACCCTCACCTACGACGCCTTCCTCGGCGCGCCGCGCACCTACGGCGTGACGCTGCGGTCGAAGTTCTAAGCAAGACGGCTAGGGGGCCCGGCGACGGGCTCCCGGGGCAGGGAAAGGGCGGTCCGCACGGGCCGCCCTTTTTCGTTGCAGGTCGGCGAGCCCGCGTCGCCGGCTAGTCGACCCGCACCAGCAGGCGCAGCCCCTGCTCCATCTCCCCGATCACGCGCTCCACATGGGGGTCGCGCCGTGAAAGCCGGGCATAGACGTCGACGGCCGACCCGGGCTCGATCAGGTCCATCCCCAGGCGCTCGGCCGTCACGCCCAGCGCGAACAGGGCCGGCGCCAGGGCGCAGTCGGCGATCGTCAGCTGGTCGCCGACCGCGTACCGCACTCCCTGCAGGAGCCCGTCGAGCATGGTCACGCCGCTCAACAGCTCCTCGACCGCCCGGCGGGCGGCGCCCTCGTCGTTGCGCGGCTGGGCCAGCAGCACCATCGGCGGCATCAGGTAGAGATCGACGTGACGCACCAGCAGCCTGGCCGTCGCCCGATCGAAGACGTCGGCGGGCAGCAGGGGCGGCGCGTGCGGAAACCGCTCCTCCAGATATTCGAGCAGGACCGCCGACTCCCAGATCGGCCCGCGCTCGTCGAGCAGCACCGGGATGCGGCCGGTCGGCGACAGGTCTCGAAAGTGGCGGCTTTCGCGCCATCCCGCCGGCGGCGGGACCACGCCGATCGGCAGGTCCTTGGCGTAGATCGCGATGCGCACGCGCGCCGCGAAGGGCGAGACGGGAAGGCTTATCAGGTCCATCTTCGGGCTCCGGCCTGCCCCGGCGGTCCGGGGCGGCGTGCATGCGGCGTTCGCCGGGCGAGCGGCTCAGCCGGCGGCATAGGCGGCTTTCAGCTGCCGGTAGGGCCGTGAGTTGAAGGCGGCGATCGTGGCCAGAACGCCCACCACGCCGGCCGCCGTGAACACCAGCGCGATGCCCCGGTCCGGTCCGCGGCCGAACCAGTCGCCGATGGCCGCCGCGCCGGCGCCGTCGGTCATGAAGGGAATGACCACGAACTGGGTCAGCGGGCCGATCAGGAAGGCGGTCAGGGGCGAGGCGGCCTGCTCCACCGACTGGGCGAAGCCGAAGACCCGCCCCTGGCGCTCCAGCGGCACCACCTTCTGCAGGGTGGTCTGCTCGGCCGCCTCGGCATAGGGCCCCAGCAGCATCCAGACGAAGCAGCCGCCGGCCAGCAGCCAGATCGACGACTGCAGGGTGAAGACGCAGCAGACGCCCCAGGTGATCAGGTTGACCAGCAGCAGGGTGCGCAGGGGACTGGGCCCCAGGCCGGTCCTGGAAATGACGATCCCGCTGAGGATGAAGGCCGTCGACAGCACGCCGAACAGAAGCCCCCAGGCCTGCACCGACACCAGCGACAGGCCGTAGGCGTCGAGCAGGGCCATGAAGATCCCGCCCAGGAAGTTGTTGAAGGTCGCAAACAGGATCAGGGCGAAAAGGCCGGGCACGCCGGCGATCACCCGCACCGTGCCGGCGATGTCGACCTGGCGGGGCCCGGCGTGGGCCCCGTCCTCGGCGCTGGCGCGCGGCTCGTCGACCCGCACGGCCAGCAGGTGGACGAAGGCGGCCAGGGTCAGGACCAGGGCGAAGCCCAGGGCCAGCCGCATGCCGCCCCAGGCCACCAGAAAGCCGCTGATCACAGAGGTGGTCAGGAAGCCGATGCCGGTGACCATCCCGACCAGGCCGTTGGCCTTGTCGCGCTGGGCCTCCGGGATGAGGATCGTCACCAGGGGCGGCAAGGCCACGCTGCGGACGTTGCCGGCGATCACGCCCAGCATGCAAAGACCGATGAACGCCCACAGCCAGGGCCGGCCGACATCGGCGATCGCCCCCTTCGGCGCCAGTTCGTGCACGGCCAGCGCCACGGCGTAGAAACCCAGCGAGGCGAGGCTGGAACCCAGCATGGCCGTCTTCTTGCGGTGATGGTCGACAAGGCTGCCGAACCAGAAGCCGCAGGCCGCCGTCAGCACCAGATACACCCCGGCGATCATGCCGGTGGCGAACACCGAGCGGGTCTCCAGATAGACGTAGAAGGTCAGGGCGAACCAGACCGTGAAGTTGGTGATGTTGGCCGCCAGGTTGTTGGCCAGCAGATGGTGGAACGGGGTCACGCTGCGCCTCCGCGCGGCGCTCCCGGCCGCTTGCCGGCGACCCTGCCAGCGGCGCGCGACGGAAGCAACGGGCCGGATCGGCGCGCTACTTCTCGCGGACCACCTGGTTGTCGACGCCGCTGACCTGGCGGCGAACCTCGCCGGTGGAGCGCCAGCGGATCTTCTGGTCCGTGCCCGTGACCGACAGCACGCCGCCCGGCGCGATCGCGATGGTGACCGTGTTGCCGCTGCCCGAGACCTGCAGGCTGGCGCACACCCCGGTCAGGGTGACGGTGTTGTCGACCCCGGTGATCGCCACGGCGCGCCCCTCGCACGGCAGGGTCTCGACCTGGTCGGTTCCCGAGATGGCGATCGCCTTGCCGTTCGCCTCGGCCGGCCCCGTCGGCTGGAGCGACGCGCCGGCCAGCATGGCCAGGATCGCGAAGGCGGGAACGATGCTCATCGATGACCTCGAAGGAGATGACGGTGGGGCCGAGGCATAGCGCGGCCGCCCCGCGCCGCCATGCTGGGGAAAACCCTAGCGGTTGCGCCCCATTTTCGTTCCGCACGCCGCCTTTCCCCGTTCCCCCCGCGCGCGAACACCCGCACCCTCGACGCGGGAGCGGGGATGGACGCGAGGGCGAGCCGCGCATGAAAGCGATCAGACTTCTCGGTTTCTGGATCTGCCTGCTGCTGGGCCTGGCGCTGGCCGCGCTGGCGCAGAGATCCCCGCCGGTCGCTCCCGCCAGCGCCCCGCCCGACGCCTTTTCGGCGCAGCGCGCCATGGCCGACGTGCGGACCATCGCCCTGCGTCCCCACCCCACCGGCTCGACCGACATCGTGCGGGTGCGCGAGCACCTGATGGCCCGCATCACCGCCCTGGGGCTGGAGCTTTCGGTCCGCGCCGACGAGGGCTATGCCGGGCCGCGCAACGACGGCCGCTGGCTGGCCGCGGGGACGGTGCAGAACGTCATCGGCGTGCTGCCGGGCGCCGATCGCACCAAGCCGGCCGTACTGATCATGAGCCACTACGACTCGGTGGCCAACTCGCCGGGCGCGGCCGACGACGCCGCCGGCGTGGCCGCCGCCCTCGAGGTCGCCCGCGCGCTGAAGGCCGGCCCCACGTCCGCCCGCGACGTGATCTTCCTGTTCACCGACGGCGAGGAGCAGGGCCTGCTTGGCGCCGACGCCTTCTTCGCCCGCGACCCGCTGCGCCAGAAGGTGGGCGTGGTGATCAACATGGAGGCGCGCGGCGACAGCGGCCGGGCGGCGATGTTCCAGACCGGCCCGCAGAACGGCGCCCTGATGGCGCTGTTCGCCCGCGAGGCCAGGCGGCCGGCCGCCAACTCGCTGGCCGCGGCCGTCTACGAGAAGATGCCCAACGACACCGACTTCACCCACGCGGTGAAGGCCGGCCTGCCGGGGCTGAACTTCGCCTTCATCGACGACCAGTTGGCCTATCACACCCCGCTGGCCCGGGCCGACCACCTCGACCAGGGCAGCCTGCAGCACTTCGGTGACCAAGTGCTGCCCAGCGTCCGCGCGCTGGCCGGCGCCGCCGACCTGCCGGGCAAGGCGCCCAACGCCATCTATTCCGACGTCTTCGGCCTGACCATGGTCAGCTATCCGGTCACGGTCGGCTGGGGCCTGCTGGCCCTGGCCGGCGCGCTGGTGCTGTACGCCCTGGTGCGCGGCCTGATGGTCCGGGGAACCAGCGCCGTCGAGCTGCTCAAGGGCCTCTGCGGCTTCCTGCTGGTGGGAACCTCCGGGGCGCTGGTCCTGCACCTGACGGGCAAGCTGCTGAACATCGCCGACCTGCAGGCCCACTACGCCCTGCTGGGGCGGTTTGATCCGTTGCTGCTGGGCTGCACCGCCATCCTGGTCGGCGTGGCCCTGGCCGTGGTCATCGGCCAGGCCAAGGGCGCGGCGCGGATCTGGCCCAGCCTGCTGGCGCTGGCGGCCGGCGGCCTGACCTGCCTGATCGGCGGACCGCCCGCGCTGGATCCGATCGGCGTCGGCCTGGGCGCGGCCAGCGCCGTGCTGGTCTGGGCCTCGCTGGGCAAGCCGGTGGGCGTGCTGGGGGCCTGGATCGGCGCCCTGGTCGGCCTGCTGGCCATCGCCGTCGCGGCCATGATCCTGCTGCCCGGCGGCTCGGTGATGGCCGTCTGGCCGCTGCTGGTCGCCGCGCTGGCCGCCGTGCTGGTGCTGGCCAAGGGCGGCACCCGCGACCACCGCGTGGCCTGGGCCCTGACCGCCTGCGTCGCCCTGGCGGCGGTCGTGGTCGTGACTCAGGTCGGCGCCTGGGGCGCGTGGACCTTCGCCGGACTGGGCGTGACCCTGCCGGCGGTGCTGGCGGCATTCGGCCTGCTGGCCCTGCCCGCCCTGGTGCCGCTGGCCCACGATTTCTCGGCCCTGAAGCTGGCGGCCATTCCCGCCACCCTGGTCGCCGCGCTGGGCGGCGGCCTCGTCGCCTATGCGGTGCTGGCCGGCGCCACCCCGGCCCGGCCGGAACTGACCGAGGCGGCCCACCTGTCGGACCTGTCCAGCGGCCAAGCCTGGCGGATCTCGACCCTGCCGCGCCTGGACGCCTGGTCGCGCGGAGCCCTGACCGCCCAGGGCGGCGCGCCGGCCCAGCGCGACCTGCCGCCGTTCTTCCGCTCCAAGGTGTGGATGGCCGAAACGCGGCCCGTGCCGCTGGACCCGCCGCAGCTGGTTTTGGAACAGGCCGGCGAGCGGCTGCTGGTGCGGGTGATCCCCGGTCCGGGCGCCGAGTACGTCACCCTGCGCATCAAGCCCGACGGCATGCTGGCCGGCGCCCGCCTGAACGGCCGCCCCGTCCCCTTGGCCACCAAGCGCGGCGAATGGACCAGCCTGACCTACCACGCCCCCGATCCCAACGGCGTGACCCTGAGCTTCAGCCGGCTGAACGGCAGCGGCCACGTCGAGGCCGCCGCCCTGGAGGTGCGCGAAGGCTGGCCCAGGGCCGCCCCCTCGCCCGGCGCCAAGCCGGACGGCCTGATGGGCTGGGGCGTCTCCGACAAGACCCTGGTGCTGACCCGGGCCAGCGTGCGGTGGTGATACGCCTTTGAAAACCTCTCCCAGAGGGAGAGGGAGGGGCCCGCCGCGAAGCGGTGGGAGGGTGAGGGGTTAAATCCTCACCGCATTGCCCATGATCGTGCCGGCGCGCCGGCCGGCCACGTAACCCCTCATCCTCCCGCGCCTGCGGCGCGGGCCCCTCCTTCTCCCTATGGGAGAAGGGGAACTCGGTGGGAGAAGGGTCCTTCTACTCCGCCGCCTGCTTGGGCGCGTAGCCGAGGATGGCCTTGGTCTCGAGGAACTCGCCGAAGGCGTGGTCGCCCCACTCGCGGCCGTTGCCGCTCATCTTGTAGCCGCCGAACGGGGCCATCAGGTCGGGGCTGGCGCCATTGAGGTTCACCTGGCCGGCGCGCAGCTTGCTCGCCACCTTGCGCACCTCGCTCGGATCGGTCCCCGAGACATAGGCCGCCAGGCCGTACTCGGTGTCGTTGCCGATCGCCACGGCCTCGTCGACGCTGTCGTAGCCGAGGATCGACAGCACCGGGCCGAAGATCTCTTCCTTGGCGATGGTCATGTCGGGGGTGACGTTGGCGAAGACGGTCGGCTTGACGTAGTAGCCGGTCTCCAGCCCCTCGGGCTTGCCCGGACCGCCGGCCACCAGGGTCGCGCCCTCGTCGACGCCCTTCTGGATCAGGCCCTGGATCTTGGTCCACTGCACCTCGGACACCACCGGGCCGAGCTTGGAATTGCCGCTGGGGTCGCCCACCGTGTGGGCCTCGGCGGCGGCCTTGGCGATGGCGATCACCTCGTCCATGCGCTTGGCCGGCACCAGCATGCGGGTGGGCGCGTTGCACGACTGGCCCGAGTTCATCATCACCGAGGCCACGCCGCCGCCGACGGCGCGCTGGAAGTCGGCGTCGTCGAGGATGATGTTGGGGCTCTTGCCGCCCAGCTCCTGGTGCACGCGCTTGACCGTCGGGGCGGCGTTCTTGGCCACCTCGATGCCGGCGCGGGTCGAGCCGGTGAACGACACCATGTCGACTTCAGGATGGCTGGACAGCGCCGCGCCGACCGTGGGGCCGTCGCCGTTGACCAGGTTGAAGACGCCGGCCGGCACGCCGGCGGCCTCCAGGATCTCGGTCCACACCCAGGCCGAGAACGGCGCGATCTCGGACGGCTTCAGCACCATGGTGCAGCCAACGGCCAAGGCCGGCGCGACCTTGCAGGCGATCTGGTTCACCGGCCAGTTCCACGGGGTGATGAAGGCGCAGACGCCGATCGGCTCCTTGACCAGGCGGGTCGTGCCGCGATCCTCTTCGAACCTGTAGTCCTTGAGCACCTGCAGCGAGGTCTGGACGTGGGCGATGCCCATCGCCGCCTGGGCGCGCTGGGCCAGCCACGCGGGGGCGCCCATCTCCTCGGTGATGGCCTTGGCCATGTCCTCGAAGCGCTTCTGGTACTCGGCGATGATCCGCTCGAGCAGGTCGATGCGCTCCTCGCGGCTGGTCTGGGAATAGGTCGCGAAGGCCTTGCGGGCGGCGCGGACCGCCAGATCGACGTCCTCGACCGAGCCCAGGGTCACCCGGCCGGCCACGGCCTCGGTGGCGGGATTGATGACGTCCACCGTCTTGTCGGACTTCGGCTCGACCCACTGGCCGTCGATGTAGAACTTCAGGTAGTCGCGCATGGGTTCCTCCTGCCGGGCCGCTCTAACCTGGGACGGGGGCGGCGCTCTTTCAAACGCTCATTCTAATTATCGGCGATCAGGTGGGAAGGGCTTTCCCGCGCCGCCCCACGCGGCGACGCCGCCGGCGCCGGGACTCAACTCCCGAATATTGACTTCGAATTCCAACATGTGAGGAATGCCGCAACACGGGCGCGCGACGCCCGACGCATGGGGAGACACGGCATGGCTTTCGACCTACCGAGCCGGCGGATGGCGCTGGCGGGCGGACTGGCCGCGCCGCTGCTGCCGGGCCTGGCCCTGGCTCGCCCCCTGCCCCGCAAGCTGGTGCGCCCGACCGCACCCTTCGACATGCCCTCGATCGGCGTGCCCGACTTTTCGGGCGCCCGGCGGTTTCCCATCACCGACTTCGGCGCCGACCAGGGCGACCAGGGCAGGACCAGCGCCGCCTTGTCCGCGGCGATCGCGGCGGCCAGTGCGGCCGGCGCCGGCGTGGTGGTCGTGCCTGCAGGAACCTGGCCCACCGGCAAGGTGCACCTGAAGAGCAACGTCGCCCTGCATCTGGCCAAGGGCGCGACCCTGCTGTTCTCGGAAAAGCCCGCCGACTACCTGCCGCCCGTCCAGACGACGTGGGAGGGGCTGGAGTGCTGGAACTACTCGCCGCTGGTCTACGCCTTCGCGTGCGAGAACGTGGCGATCACCGGCCCCGGCAAGCTGAAGGCCAGGCTGGACGTCTGGCGCGAGTGGTACAAGCGCCCCAAGCCGCACATGGACGCCCTGGTGGCGCTGTATCACCAGGCCGCCAGGGGCGAACCGGTGAGCGAGCGCCGGATGACGACGGGCCAGGCCAACCTTCGCCCGCAGTTCATCCAGTTCAACCGCTGCCGCCACGTGCTGATCGAGGACATCAGCATCGAGGACAGCCCGTTCTGGGTGATCCACCCGTTCCTCTGCACCGACGTGGTCATCCGGCGGGTGAAGATCCGCGCCCATGGCCACAACAACGACGGCGTCGATCCGGAGATGAGCCAGAACGTGCTGATCGAGGACTGCGACTTCGACCAGGGCGACGACGCGGTGTCGGTGAAGTCGGGCCGCGACCAGGACGCCTGGCGCCTAGGCGTTCCCACCCGCAACGTCGTCATGCGCGACTGCAAGGTCAGGAACGGCCACCAGCTGATGGCCGTGGGCAGCGAACTGTCGGCGGGGATCGAGAATGTCTTCGTCGACAACTGCCACTTCACCGGCGACGGGAAGGGCGAGGACGGCTGGGCCGTGCCGATCGCCAACCTGCTGTTCGTCAAGACCAACGAGCGGCGCGGCGGCTTTGTGCGCAACATCCACATGCGCAATGTCAGCGCCACGAAGATCGCCGGCAGCGTGCTCGCGGTCGACACCGACGTCCTCTACCAGTGGCGCACCCTGGTCCCGACCTACGAGCGGCGGCTCACCGCGATCGAGGGCCTGCGGGTCAGCGACGTGCGCGTCGCCGAGGCCGGCTCGGTGTGCAGTCTCAAGGGCGAAAAGGACCTGCCGATCCGCGACGTGCGGCTGCGCAAGGTGTCGGTCGGCAAGGTCGCCGGACCGGTGAAGACCGAGAATGTGACGGGGTTTTCGACCGACTGATCCTTCTCCCCTTGCGGGAGAAGGTGGCGGCCGAAGGCCGACGGATGAGGGGTCGCACCTACGAAAAACGCCGCGGCAGCTGGTCGGCTGTCGCGGCGTTTTGCTTTTCAGAGACCCCTCACCCGACCTCCCTTCGGGAGGCCACCCTCTCCCGCAGGGGGAGAGGGACAAGGTCCTACATCCGCTCGGGAGTCTCGACGCCCAGCAGGTCCAGCGCCAGCTCCAGCTGCTTGAGCGCCGTCTGGGCCAGGGTCAGGCGCGAGGCGCGCACGGCCGGCTCGTCGGCGCCCAGGATCGGGCAGGCGGCGTAGAACTTCGAGAAGCCCTGAGCCAGCTTGTAGGCGTGCTCGGCCACGAAGTTGGGGGCCTTCTTGTCGTAGGCCTCGCCAAGCGCGCCCTCGAAGGCGTCCAGCAGCAGGGTCAGGTCGCGTTCGGCCTGCTCGGCGACGATCACGGGCCCGCCTTGGGCGCCCTGCTCGGCCGCCTTGCGCAGGATGCTCTTGATACGGACGGTCTGGTACAGCAGGTACGGACCGGTCTTGCCCTCGAAGCTGGTGAAGCGGTCGAGGTCGAAGACGTAGGAGGTGCCGCGGAAGTTCTGCAGGTCGGCGAACTTCAGGGCGGCGACGCCCACCTTGTGCGCCGTCTCCTCGAAGGCTTCCGGCGACAGTTCCGAACCAAGGCCGGCTTCGCGCAGGCGCTCGCGGGCCTTCTCGCGGGCCATCTCGATCAGGTCGTGCAGCTTCAGCACGCCGCCGGCGCGGGTCTTGAACGGCTTGCCGTCGGCGCCGTTCATGGTGCCGAAGCCGATGTGCTCCAGACCGCCCGGCTGGGCGTAGCCGGCCAGGTAGGCGGCGCGGAACACCTGCTCGAAGTGGTCGGCCTGGCGCTGGTCGACGCAGTAGAGGATCAGGTGCGGGTCGAACGACTGGCGACGATCCAGGATCGTGGCCAGGTCGGTCGTGCCATACATGGCCGAGCCTTCCGACGAGACCACCAGCAGCGGATCGGGGCTCTCGACCTCGATCACCGAGCCGTCGGGCAGCTTCTTCTTCTTGGTCTCGCCCGGACGGGCCACGCGGACGATGCGGGCGCCCTGGTCCTCGACCAGCAGGCCCTTGTCCTCCAGCTGGCGCACCATCGGCGCGATCAGCGGGTCGGCGTCGCTCTCGCCCTTCCACAGGTCGAAGTCGACGCCCAGGGCGTGGAACTCGCGCTCCAGGGCGACGCGGCTGACGTCGACGAAGTGCTTCCACAGCAGGCGATAGCCGAAGCGGCCGTTCTGCAGGTCGGCGGTCGCCTTGCGGGCGCGGTCGCGGTACTCGGCGTCTTCCTTGGCGCGCGCGGCGGCGGCCGGATACAGGCGGTCGAGGTCGGCCAGGGTCACCCGGCCGGCGAACTCGGCGCGCACCTTGGCGGCGTCGGCGTCGGAGAAGTCGCGCGGGGCGTCCGGCAGCTTGTCCATCAGGGCCGCGATGAAGGCGTCCTCGTCCATCACCGCGGTGATGAGCAGGCCCATCTGGAAGCCCCAGTCGCCGAAGTGGGCGTCGCCCACCACCTGGTCGCCGCGGAAGCGGTACAGGCGCTTGATCGACTCACCGATGATCGAGGCGCGCAGGTGGCCCACGTGCATCGGCTTGGCCACGTTGGGACCGGCATAGTCGACCAGCACGCGGCGCGGCTCTTCCAGCAGGCTGGCGCCGGCGCGCTCGTCGGCGGCGATCTCGTCGGCGCGGGCGGCCAGGGCCGCGGGGCTGACGCGCATGTTGATGAAGCCGACGCCGGCGATCTCGACCGAGGCCAGGCGCGGATCGGCCTTCAGCTGCTCGACCACCTGGACGGCGATCTCGCGGGGGTTACGCTTGGCGCTCTTGGCCGCGGCGAGGGCGCCGTTGCACTGGAAGTCGGCCAGGTCGGGCCGGTCGGACGCCGTGACGCGCCCGAAGTCGGGAGACAGTCCGGCGGCCTGGAAAGCGGCCGCGGCCGCCTCGCTCAAGGACCGCTTCAAATCGTTCATTGCTTAGGAGGAGTCCCTGCTTGCTGGGCTTGGGCGGCCTGGCCGGCGTTGACGCGGAAGCGCTTGCCGTCGCGGTTGAAGGCGGCCATTTCCGGGGTGACGTCGAAGCCGATCAGGACTTCGAAATTGCTGCCGCTCGTCGTGGCTTCGGCGCGCGGGATGGTGATGGTCTGCAGCTTCTCGGTGGCGTAGACGCGGTCGCCGCTGGCCGGGAAGGTGATCGGCAGGTCGAAATATTCCTTGGCCAGGACGTCCTTGTTGCGCTCGGTCACGGCCACCCAGTAGCGATAGGTCTTGCGGCTCTCGGTCGCTTCCGGGCCGCGACCCAGCGAGAACAGAACCTCGACCTGCATCTTGATGGGGTCGTCGCTCTTGTAGGCGCAGCCCGACGACACGCCCTGGATTTCGCCGGTGTAGGCGGTGGCCGCGGCGCTTTCCTTGCCGCCCTTGAACTCGACATAGCGGCTGGCGTCGTACAGCACCTTCACGAAGGGGCACGGGCCGGCGTTGCGCAGCTGGGCCAGCGGAGCCTTGGGCTGGTTCCACTCCTCGTCGCGCTTCTTCTTCTTGGAGCCGTCGTCCTCCTGGCCGCCGCCCTGGCCGCCGCGGCCGCCGCCCTGGGCGTAGGCGCTGGTGGCGGTGACGGCGATCGACAGGGCCATCAGGGCGCTGAAGGCGACGGAAAGCGTGCGGCGCATGAAACGTCCGGTTCGAGAAGGATTGCCAGAAAGGGAAAGGCCCCACCCGGCGTCATGCAGCCTGATAAAGGCATATGCGTGACCTCGCAACGGGCGCACGTTGCAGCGGCGTCGTCAAAACGCCATGCGCGGGCGCCTTCGCGACGTCTGGCGCCCGGGGCCGCGAACGCTTAGGTTCCGCGCCATGACCACGCCCGCCCCGATCCGTCCCAAGCTTCGCCTGTTCCTGGCCAGCCCGCGCGGCTTCTGCGCGGGGGTCGACCGGGCCATCCAGATCGTCGAGCGGGCCATCGAGAAGTTCGGCGCGCCGGTCTATGTGCGCCACGAAATCGTCCACAACCGCCACGTGGTCGACCGGCTCAAAGCCCTGGGCGCGATCTTCATCGAGGAGCTGAACGAGGCTCCCGACGACCGCCCGGTGGTGTTCTCGGCCCACGGCGTGCCCAAGTCGGTGCCGGCCGAGGCCAAGGCCCGCGAGATGATCTATCTCGACGCCACCTGCCCGCTGGTCTCCAAGGTCCACGTCGAGGCCCAGAAGCACTTCGACAACGGCCGCGAGATCGTGCTGATCGGCCATGCCGGCCACCCCGAGGTCGTCGGCACCATGGGCCAGCTGCCCGAGGGCACGGTGGCCCTGATCGAGGACATCGACGACGCGCGCACCTGGCAGCCCAAGGACGCCTCGAACGTGGCCTTCCTGACCCAGACCACCCTGTCAGTGGACGACACCGCCGACATCGTGGCCATGCTGAAGGAGCGCTTCCCCGGCATCGCCGCGCCGCACAAGGAAGACATCTGCTACGCCACCACCAACCGCCAGGACGCGGTGAAGATGCTGGCCGAGGCCTCCGACCTCATTCTGGTGGTCGGCTCGCGCAACTCGTCCAACTCGGTGCGCCTGAAGGAAGTGGGCCTGAAGGCCGGCGCCAAGGCCGCCTACCTGATCGACGACGCCTCGGGCCTGGACTGGAGCTGGTTCGAGGGCGTGGAAAGCATCGGCCTGACCGCCGGCGCCTCGGCGCCTGAAGACCTGGTGCAAGGCGTCATCGACGCCATCAGCGGCCACTTCGACCTGGAGATCGAGGAACTGGTCGAAGCCCGCGAGACGGTGACCTTCAAGTTGCCGCGCCTGCTGACGACGGCCTAAAAATCCCCTCTCTCTGAGAGAGAGGGAGGGGCCCGCCGCGAAGCGGTGGGAGGGTGAGAGGTTTCACCCTTGGCCAGTTTCCCCCGACTGTTCCGCCCCAAAAGACCAGCCGAAGCTCTGTGCCTGGTTCTGCGAGACTGTAACCTCTCACCCTCCCGCGCCTTCGGCGCGGGCCCCTCCCTCTCTCGATGAGAGAGGTTTCTGGGGCCGCGCCGCTTGACCGCCAGCGCGCGGTGCCGCATCCCGCGCCCATGGCCGTCTACACCGACATCACCGATCAAGAGCTCGAAGCCTTCCTGGCCGAGTACGACCTGGGCGCCCCGCTGGCGTTCAAGGGCATCGCCGAGGGCGTGGAGAACTCCAACTTCCTGCTGGAGACAGAGACGGGCCGCTACATCCTGACGGTCTACGAGCGCCGCGCTCGCCCTGAGGACCTGCCCTATTTCCTGGACCTGCTGGGCTGGCTGGCCGATCGCAGCTACCCCTCGGCGCGGCCGGTCGGCGACAAGACGGGCAAGACCCTCAAGACCCTGCGCGGCAAGCCCGCCGCCATCGTCGAGTTCATGCCGGGCCTGTCGGTGCGCAAGCCCACCCCCGCCCACTGCCGCGAGGCCGGCGAAGGCCTGGCCTGGCTGCACCTGGCCGGCGAGGGCTATGCCGGCCGCCGCGCCAACGACCTGGGCCAGCCGCACTGGGCCCCGTTGTTCTCCAAGCACCGCCAGGCCGCCGAAGACCTGAAGCCGGGCCTGGCCGCGACGATCGACAAGGACCTGGCCGAGATGGCCCTGGCTTGGCCGCGCAACCTGCCCACGGGCACGATCCACGCCGACTATTTCCCCGACAACGTCTTCTTCCGGACCGACGGCAAGTTCGCGGCGACCATCGACTTCTACTTCGCCTGCGACGACGCCTACGCCTACGACGTGGCCGTGACCCTGAACGCCTGGTGCTTCGAGGCCGACGGCAGCTTCAACGTCACCGCAGCCCAGGCCCTGATCGCCGGCTACGAGCGCCGCCGTCCCCTGAGCCCGGCCGAGCGCGACGCCCTGCCGATGCTGGCGCGCGGCGCGGCCATGCGCTTCTTCCTGACCCGCCTGGCCGACTGGAACGCCACGCCGGCCGGCGCCCTGGTTCGCCCGAAGGACCCGCTGGAGTACGAGCGCAAGCTGGCCGTCCACCGCGAAGGCCTGTCGCTGTTCGGGAGCCGCGCGTGACCCCCAAGCTCGTCATCTACACCGACGGCGCCTGCCGCGGTAATCCCGGCCCCGGCGGCTGGGGCGCGGTGCTGATGTACGGCGACAAGCGCAAGGAGATCTGCGGCGGCGAGCTGGCGACCACCAACAACCGCATGGAGCTGATGGGCGCGATCATGGCTCTGGAGGCGCTGAACCGCCCGACCAAGGCCGAGCTGCACACCGACAGCCAGTACGTGATGAAGGGCGTCACCCAGTGGATCCATGGCTGGAAGGCCAAGGGCTGGAAGACCGCCGACAAGAGCGCGGTCAAGAACGTCGACCTGTGGCAGCGCCTGGATGCCGCGCGCCTGCGCCACGAGGTCGACTGGCGCTGGGTCAAGGGCCACGCCGGCCACGAGCACAACGAACGCGCCGACGAACTGGCCCGCCGCGGCATGGAAGAGACGCTGAAGAAGCGCTGAGACGGATCGAACCTCGCGACTTCGGGCAGATTTTCTCCGTTCATCCCCGCGCAGGCGGGGATCCAAGCCGAGCCGGCCAATAGTCCAAGGCCTCGACCGCATCGAAGTCAGCTTGGGTCCCCGCCTTCGCGGGGAGAGACGGACTTGGGGCGGCGGGAGAGCAAGAGCGTTCGGCCGCTCTCCCAACGGCAGGCTTCGCGCCACGCCTCCGGACCGATAGCCTCCCCGAAACACGACCTGGGGAGGCAAGACCGATGAACACGATGATCGCGCCGGTGCTGGCGCTGGTGAGCTGGTCGCTGGTGATGTGGGCGTGGATGTACGCCCAGCGGCTGCCGGCGATGACCAAGGCCGGGATCAAGCCGCAGGACGCCAGGTTCCCCGGCGCGCTGGACGTGCTGCCCGACCGCGCCCGGCAGGCGGCCCACAACTACAACCACCTGATGGAACAGCCGACCATCTTCTACGCGGCGGCCCTGGCCATCGCCGTGGCCGGCCACGCGGACGGAACCGCGCTGGCCCTGGCCTGGACCTATGTGGCGCTGCGGGTCGTGCACAGCCTGGTGCAGGCGAGCGTCAACATCGTGATGGCGCGGTTCGCCGCGTTCGGCCTGTCGACGCTGGTGCTGGTGGCGCTGGTCGCGCGCGAGTGGGTGAAGCTGGCGGGGTGAGGCGGTGAGCACGCCTCTTTTCCTCCCGTCATTCTCGCCCTCGTGGCGAGAATCCCTGGTTCGGCTCGCACGTGAAGCGCCAGCGGCGTGCCAAGCACGCCGCACCATCCGCCCCTGCGGCTAACAGAGGGTTTCCCGCCACGAGGGCGGGAATGACGGGATCTAGAGTTCTAGCTCTCGCGCGATGGCGAAGCCCCTCAATCCTCGCTCTCGCACCAGGTCTTGATCAGCTGATGCGCGATGGCCAGGGTCGGTGGGGCGAAGGCGTCGTCGATCTCGCCGCGGATCAGGGCTTTCGCCTCGTCCTTGTCGAACCAGCGGACGGCTTCCAGTTCGGTCTGGTCGGGGGCGGCCTGGTCGCTGTCGACCTCGGCGATCATGCCCATCATCAGCGAGGCGGGGAACGGCCAGGGCTGGCTGGAATGGTAGCGGACCTTGGTGGCCACCAGGCCCGCCTCTTCCTTCAGTTCGCGGGCGCAGGCCTCCTCGATGGTCTCGCCCGGCTCGACGAAACCGGCCAGGGCCGAGAACATGCCGGCGGGCCAGGCCGCCTGACGGCCCAAGAGGCACTTGCCGCCGTGCACGGCCAGCATGATCGCCACCGGGTCGGTGCGCGGGAAGTGCTCGGCGTGGCAGGAGGGGCAGATGCGCTTCCAGCCGCCGTCGACCACGTCGCTCTTGTTGCCGCAGTTGGCGCAGAACGGGTGCTTGCGCCGCCATTCGAACATCGACTTGGCGGTGGCCAGGATGCCGGCGTCGGGCGCGGGCAGGGTCGCGGCCGCGCCGCGCAGCTCCTCGAACCGGCCAAGGCCCTGCAGCGCGCCTTCCGACGGGTCGGCCGCGCCTTCCAGGTCGACGGCGAAGACCGCGATGTCCTTCCACAGGCCCATGAACAGCAGGCGCTCGTCGGTGCCGGCCAGCTCCTTGGCCATGTCGGCCCGCAGATAGGCGATCTGGACGCCGGTCGGCTCGTCGTCAGCTGAGGGCGAATCCTCGACCAGGACCTTGCCGTTCCAGACGGCGACGGCCAGGGACTKGGGGTCCTCCAGCTTCTCGGCGATCCAGCTGGCGTCGCCTCGGCGCTCGCCGGCGCGGTCCAGCGGATTGCCCGCGAAGATGTTGACGATCTCGGAAAGCGGCATGGGTCGATTCTGTAGAGGCTGGCCGGGCAAAGTGTAAGGGGTTTTGGCGTCCGGCGCCCGCCCAGCGACGGACCGGCGGCGAAGAGTCGTCACCAGACGGAGCGCTTGGCGCTTGCATATCGCGCGATGAGTCGCGATATACCCCCTCGGAGATCGGCGACGGACGATGGCCTCGCCAACCTGGTCAGGGCCGGAAGGCAGCAGCCACAACGAGATCACCCTCGGGTCGCCCGCCGGTCTCCACCTTACCCCTTAAATTCTGTCAGCAGACGCGACGCGGCCGCCCGTGAGCCTTTTGCCGCGCCGCCCGACGCTCTAGACTGCGCCCATGGCCGACCACGACCTCACGCCCGATTCCGCTCCCCCCTGGGACGAGCCCGCCTTCGCCTCCCAAGGGCGTGAGGGGGAGGAGGCGGCCGAGCGCGACGAGAACACGGCCGACATCTTCGGCGAGGCGCCGGCGCCCGCCTCTGCTCCCGCCGCGGCCAAGCCCCTGCCCGAGCCTGAAGCCGAAGAGGCCGGCGCGGCCTACACCGTGCTGGCCCGCAAGTACCGCCCGCGCACCTTCGAGGACCTGATCGGCCAGGAGGCCATGGTCAGGACGCTCGCCAACGCGTTCAGCACCGGCCGCATCGCCCACGCCTTCATGCTCACGGGCGTCCGCGGGGTCGGCAAGACCACCACCGCCCGCCTGCTGGCGCGCGCCCTGAACTACGAGAGCGACACCGTCCACGGCCCCAGCGTCGATCTGTCGACCGAGGGCCGTCACTGCCGGGCCATCATCGAGGGCCGGCACATGGACGTGCTGGAGCTCGACGCCGCCTCGCGCACCAAGGTCGACGAGATGCGCGAGCTGCTGGACGGGGTGCGCTACGCCCCGGTCGAGGCGCGCTACAAGGTCTACATCATCGACGAAGTGCACATGCTGTCGACGGCCGCGTTCAACGCGCTGCTGAAGACGCTGGAAGAGCCTCCGCCGCACGCCAAGTTCATCTTCGCCACCACCGAGATCCGCAAGGTGCCGGTGACGATCCTGTCGCGGACCCAGCGCTTCGACCTGCGCCGGATCGAGCCGGACGTGCTGGCCAAGCACTTCGACCGCATCTCGCAGCGCGAAGGCGCCAGGATCGACCCCGACGCCCTGGCCCTGATCGCCCGCGCCGCCGAAGGCTCGGCCCGTGACGGCCTGTCGCTGCTCGACCAGGCCATCGTCCAGACCGAGAAGGGCCAGACGGTCACCGCCGCCGTCGTGCGCGACATGCTGGGCCTGGCCGACCGCAGCCAGACCATCGCTCTCTTCGAACAGGTGATGAGCGGCAAGCCGGGCGAGGCCCTGACCACCTTCCGCCAGCTGTGGGGCTTCGGCGCCGACCCGGTTGTGGTGATGCTCGACCTGCTCGACCACTGCCACGCCGCCTCGGTGGCCAAGGCCCTGGGTCCCGAGGCCCTGTCCATGCCCAAGGAGCAGGCCGCGCGCCTGACCTCGGTCGGCGCCCAGACCAGCGCCGGGACCATGGCTCGCCTGTGGCAGATGCTGCTCAAGGCCCATGACGAGGTGCGCCGCGCGCCCGACGCCATGGCCGCCGCCGAGATGGCCATCATCCGCCTGTGCTACGCCGCCGACCTGCCGGGTCCGGAAGACGCGCTGAAGGCCCTGCGCGACGGCGGCAATCCGGGCGCCGGTCCGGGCGGCGGCGTCGCCGTCGGTGGCGGCGCGGCCCCTGGCGGAGCCGTCTCGGCCGCGCCGCGCGCCATGGCCGCCATCGGGACCGCACCGGCCGCTCCCGTGCTGGCCTCGTTCGACGACGTGCTGAAGCTCATCGCCGAAAAGCGCGACATCGGGCTGCGCCTCGACGTCGAGCAGTTCGTCCGCCCGATCAGCTTCCGCCCCGGCGCGATCACCTTCGAGGCCGCCCCCGGCGCCCCCGGCAACCTGGCCGGGCGCCTGGTCCGGGCGCTGAAGGAATGGACCGGCCAGCCCTGGCTGGTCGCCGCGGAAGGCGGCGGCGGGGCCGAAAGCCTGATGGAGCGCCAGAAGCGCGAGGAGCGCGAGGCCCTGGCCGCCATCAAGGCCGATCCGTTCGTCGCCTCGGTGCTGTCGGCCTTCCCCGGCACCGAGATCGTCGAGATCCGCAAGGTCCTGGCCCCCGAACCCGCGCCGATCGAGCCGGACGAGGCCGAGGACTAGGAGAGAACCGCCCTCGTCCTTCGACAAGCTCGGGATGAGGGCTACTTTGAAGGCCCGTCAGTAGGAAACCTCACCCCGAGCCCGTCGAAGGGCGAGGTTTTCGGGCCAGCAGTTGGAGCAGACCATGAAAGACCTCAGCGGCCTGATGAAGCAGGCCCAGGCCATGCAGCAGAAGCTGGCCGACGCCCAGGCCCGCCTCGCCGAGGTGGTCATCGAAGGCACCGCCGGCGGCGGCATGGTCACCGTCACCCTGTCGGGCGGCGGCGACCTCAAGAAGGTCGTGCTGGACGAGAGCCTGATCGAGCCGGGCGAAGGCGAGGTGATCTCCGACCTGATCGTCGCCGCCCACGCCGACGCCAAGAAAAAGCTGGAAGCCAAGCAGGCCCAGATGATGCAGGAAGCCGCCGGCCCGATGGCCGGGCTGATGGGCGGCATGCCCGGGATGAAGTTCTAACCAGCGGAACCGCCATCCCCGCCCTTCGACAAGCTCAGGGTGAGGATGTCTACTGAGCCGAAAACCACCCAGAAAGACCAGATGGCCGCCTCCGCCGGACCCGAGATCGAGCGCCTGATCGCCCTGCTGTCCAAGCTGCCGGGCCTTGGGCCGCGCTCGGGCCGGCGCGCGGCGCTGGCCCTGCTGAAGAAGCGCGATGCGCTGCTGGCGCCGCTGGCCGCCGCCATGGCCGATGCCCAGGCCAAGGTGAAGACCTGCTCGACCTGCGGCTCGCTGGACACCACCGATCCCTGCGCCGTGTGCGCAGACGGCTCGCGCGACGTGCGCCTGCTGTGCGTGGTCGAGGAGGTCGGCTCGGTGTGGGCGATGGAGCGCGGCGGCTCGTTCAAGGGCCGCTACCACGTGCTGGGCGRCCTGTTGTCGGCGCTGGACGGCGTGGGCCCGGAAACCTTGCGGGTGGGCGAGCTGCTGGAGCGCGCGTCCAGCGGGCAGGTGGCCGAGGTCATCCTGGCCCTGCCGGCCACGGTCGACGGCCAGACCACCGCCCACTATCTCGCCGATCGCCTCGCCAACACCAACGTGCCGGTGACGATGCTGGCCCGCGGCGTTCCCGTCGGCGGCGACCTCGACTGGCTCGACGACGGAACCATCGCCCAGGCCCTGAGGGCCAGGCGGCCGGCCTAGGAGGAACACGGATGCTGGGCTGGCTGAAGACATGGCTGTCGCACGCCAATCCGCCCAGCCCCTGGCGCGTGGAGATCGTCGACGGCGCGATCCTCACCACCGACGGGCGCTCGCCGCCCCGCCGCCTGGCGCTGGCCGACCTGCGGCAGGTCGTGGTGGCCACCGACGACAGCGGGCCGTGGGGCGACGACGTGGTCTTCCTGCTCCATGACGCCTCGACCGATCCGGTCGGCGTCTTCCCGCTGGAGGCTCAGGGCGCTCAGGCGTTCGCAGCCTGGCTTGAGACCCTGCCTGGCTACAGCGACGGCGAAATGGTCGAGGCCATGCGCTCCACCCGCGTCGCGCGCTTCGTGGTCTACCAGCGCCCGCCGGTCATGGCGTGATCACCGCCTTGCCGATCACGCGCCGCCGCGCCAGCAGGTCGAACGCCTCGCGCCAGCGCTCCAGCGGAACCTCGGCGTGCACGTGGGGCCGGATCGTGCCGGCCTGCGCCATCGCCCAGACGGCGGCCTGGTCTTCGGCCCCCTTGTCGGGGAACTGACGGCCGTACTCGCCGGCCCGCACGCCCATCACCGAGATCCCCTTGATCAGCGGGATGTTGGCCGAGACCGTCGGGATCCGCCCCGAAGCGAAGCCGACCACCAGCAGCCGCCCGTCGAAGGCCAGGCACCGCAGGCTCTCGTCGAAGACGTCGCCGCCTACGGGATCGTAGACCACGTCCGCCCCGCGCCCGCCGGTGATCGCCTTCACCCGATCACGGAAACCGCCGGTGACGTTGACGACAGCGTCAGGGGCATAGAGCCGCGAGACCTGCGCCAGCTTATCGTCGGAGGCCGAGGCGGCGATCACCTTCGCGCCCATGGCCTTGGCCAGATCCACAGCCGCCAGCCCGACGCCGCCGGCCGCGCCGTGCACCAGCACCCACTCGCCGGGCTGGAGATTGGCGCGTCGCACCAGCGCCACCCGCGCGGTCAGATAGGCCGCGCCATAGGAGGCCGCCTCGCCGAACGACAGCCGCGCGGGCTGGGGTCTCAGCGCCTTGGCCGGAACGGCGATGTACTCGGCGAAAGCCCCGGTTCGCGTTCCGCCAACCACCGCCGCGCCGATCTCCAGCCCGTCGACGCCCTGGCCCAGCGCCGCCACCTCGCCGGCGAAATCCAGGCCCGGGGTGAACGGCAGGTCCGGCTTCAGCTGGTACTCGCCGCGGGTCATCAGCAGGTCGGGGAAGTTGACGCTGGCGGCCCGGATGCGGACCAGCGCCTCGCCGGACCCAGGCGCCGGGGTCGCGACCTCCCTCACCGCGCAGCCGGCGAAGTCCTGCGCCAGGCGCTCGACGACAAGCGCCTTCACGCGCCGCGCCGTCCTTCGATCTCCGCCCGCACCAGGCCCGCGATCTCGCGGCAGGCGGCGTCGGCCGCCGGCACGGCGCCGGTGAAGGCGGTGAAGCCGTGGGCCAGGCTGCCATAGCAGCGGTAGGTGGTGGGCACGCCGGCCGCGATCAGCCGCTTGGCGTAGGCCTCGCCCTGGTCGACCAGCGGATCGAAGCCGGCGGTGACGACGAGGGCCGGCGCCAGGCCGGTCAGGTCCTCGGTCTTGTCGGGCGACAGGCGCGGATCGGCCGGATCGGCCTCCGGGCCCATGTAGTGGCCCATGAACCACTCCATGATCGGACGGCTCAGCGGATAGCTGTCGGCATAGATCGCCATCGACGGGGTCTCGCTGGCCACGTCGACGGCGGGATAGATCAGCAGTTGGAAGGCCGGCTGGGCCTCTCCGCTGCGCTTCATCTCCTGGGCCAGAACGGCGGCGAAGTTGCCGCCCATGCTGTCGCCGCCGATCGCTGCCTGCCCCGGCGCGGCGCCGAAGCGGGCGGCGTTGTCGCGGCCCCAGCGATAGGCCGCCAGCACGTCATCGAGACCGGCGGGAAAGCGATGGTCGGGCGCCAGGCGATAGTCGACCGACAGCACGGCGGTCCTGGCGATGCGGGCCAGGATCCCGCAGAAGGCATGGCAGGTCTCCAGATCCCCGATCACCCCGCCGCCGAAGTGGGCGAAGACGATCAGCGGCGCCGAACTGTCCTGTTCGGCCGGACGATAGGCGCGGATCGGGATCTGGCCGCCGGCACCGTCTATCGTCAGGCTTTCGTTGCGCACCCCGACCTCGGGCGGGCCCGAGACCGCCAGCAGGCCCTTGGCGCTGCCCGCCCGCGCCTCCTCCGGCGACAGGGTGGTCATCGACGGCAGCCCCTTGGCCGCATTGGCGAAGAACTGGAAGCGCGGATCCAGCGTGCGGCCGCCGCGATAGACGACGCCCCCGCCGCTCAGCGCCCGCAGGATCGGGGTCGGCAGCGACAGGATCGTCTTGAGGACCAGCTTCTGGACGTCGGCCATTCGGGGGCTCTTTTCTTCTGGAGGTGGGGAGAAGGATCGGCCGCTAGGGCCTGGGCAGCGCCGGCAGGCCGCCGAGGATCAGGCCGACGGCGAAGGCGGTGGCGCCCTGGGTGTCCATCGGCCGGCGCTCCAGCATCTTGTCGCCGACCTCGCGGGCCACGGCGATGCAGGCGGCCGTCAGGTAGTCGAGGTCGACCGGCGGGGCGTGGTCGCGCTCCAGCACCCGCTCGAAAGCCTCGCGCACTTCGGCGAAGACGGCGGTGACCTCGGGGGTGGCGCGCACCTGCGGGTGGGTCTCGCCGGCGGGGCGGTTGACCCGCCAGGTCTCGTGCTCGGCGGCCAGGAAGTCAAAATAGGCCCGCATGGCCCCGCGCAGGAACGAGGCGAAGTCGGTCGCCTTCTCGAACTCCACGCGCAGCAGCGGCCGAAAGCGCCGCGCGCCGTCGTCGGCGAGGGCGTCGAACACCTCCTCCTTGGACTTGTAGTAGTTGTAGAAGGTGCCCGAGGCCAAACCGGTCAGGCGGATGATGTCGCGCACCGTGGCCCCGTCATAGCCCAGCTCGCCGAACACCTGCCGCGCCGCGTCCAGGATGGCCTGGCGGTTGGCGGTCTTGGTGCGCTCGCGCTTGCCCGGGCGATTGTCCTCGCGCGGCGGCATGGCGGGGAAATAGGCGATGTTCGACATCGAGGCGCGGCTCTTTTGTTGGGCGGCGTCAATGACGCCCCGTCAGGATTTGAGCCTCGTTCCGGGCGCGGAGCAAGAGGGGATGCAGTGCGTCCTTCGAGGCCCGCTGCGCGGGCGCCTTAGGATGAGGGATTCAGCACCATGAGATCCTCATCCTGAGGTGCAAGGCGAAGCCGAGCCTCGAAGGACGCAAGGCCTCAGCCGCCCGACGGCCCTACGGCCGCGTGAACGTCGCCTTGCAGCGGGCGTCGCAGCGGGCCCATTCGGCCGGGCAGCTGTCGTCGTCGGTGTTGGCGCGGCAGAAGTAGTAGGTCTTGGCGCACACGGCCTTGCAGGCGGCCGGATCGGCGCCGGGCCTTGGCGACTGCAGCGGGATCGGCGGCGGGATCACCGCCTGCGCGCTGGGCGCGGAGGTCTCCGCCGGCGCGGGGACCGACGGCGCCTGGCGGCCATGGGTCTGGGCCCCGGCCGACGAGGCCAGGACGGCGACCAGCAACAGGGCGGACAGCACGCGACGCATGGCGGCGAGTCTAGGGATTGATCCGCCGAAAAGAAACCGCGCCCCGACGTCGCGGGCGCTCTCGACGAAAGCCCACGCGCCCCTACATTGAGACCCATGCTCAAGCACGCCGGACGCGCCCTTGCCGCCTTCACCCTGCTCTTCGTCTCCTTCGTCGCGACGGGCGGCGTGATGGCCGCGGCCGGCCACAAGGCCCCTCGCGGAACCTTCGTCGACATCGGCGAGGGCCGTAAGCTGCGCCTGGTGTGCGAAGGCGAGGCCACGCACGCCGACCGCCCCACCGTCTGGCTGGAAGCCGGCGCCTTCGGCTTCGCCGCCGACTGGGGCGCCACCCAGGACGCCCTGGCCGCCGCCGGCTGGCGGGCCTGCGCCTACGACCGCGCCGGCATGGGTTATTCGCCCAAGGGCCCGGCCCCGCGCGACGGCCTGGCCATCGTCTCGGACTTCGAGAAGCTGGTCGCCGCCTCGGGCGAGAAGGGCCCGTTCATCCTGGTCGGCCACTCGATGGCCGGCCTGCGCCTGCGCGAATACGCCGGGCGCAACCCCGACAAGGTCGCCGGCCTCGTCCTCGTCGACGCCGCCATGCCGGAAGCCGTGCTGAACCGGCGCATCGAGGGCTTCGTCAAGTCGTTCGTGTTCATCTCGCGCGCCGCCGCCCTGGGCGCCTCGACCGGGCTCTACAAGCCTTTGATGTACACCCGCATGGGCGACAAGATCGGCCTGCCGCCCGACGCCAAGGCCGAAAAGCGCTGGGGCTTCGCCAACGGCCGCCACAACCGCACCTCGGCCGCCGAGGTCACGCTGTGGGCGCAGGCTTCCGATCAAGCCGCCGCCCAGCCGCCGTTCAAGCCTGAATGGCCGGTGGCCGTGGTCACCGCCGGCGCCCGCGTCGGCGAACGCGCCCAGTGGAAGGACATGCAGGCCGCCCCGGCCCGCGCCTCGCAGCACGGCTATGTCGACCACGTGGCCGGCGCCAGCCACACCCGCCTGCTGGGCGGGGAGTTCGCCKACCACATCGTGCGGGCCGTGGAATTCGTGGCCGCCGAACGGGGCAAGCCGGCCCAAGCGCTGGTGGACGCAACCGCGCCGTAGAAAAAGGAACCTCCCCCTCTGGGGGAGGCGATCGCGCAGCGATCGGTGGGGGGGAGTGATTGCGAAACTCCCTGCGCCTCGGAAGCTGAAAACGTCCCCCCTCCGGCCCTTCGGGCCACCTCCCCCAGAGGGGGAGGAGCCTGAGCGGCGGGCGCTGTCGGCGAAGCCGACTGAGGGGGGGTCAGCCCCCCAGCTCTTCCGAACGCTTCACCGCCGCTTCCAGCGCGCGCGGCAGCAGGTCTCCGAAACCGCCCTCGCCCATCAGCACCGACAGCGCCGCGGCCGTGGTGCCGCCGGGCGAGGTGACCTGCTTGCGCAGTTCGGCCGGCTCTTCGCCGCCCGCCGCCAGCAGGGCCGAGGCGCCGGCGATGGTGGCGCGGGCCAGCCGGGCGCTGTCCTGCGGCGACAGACCCTGGCCGGCGCCGGCGGCCTCCAGGGCCTCGATGAAGGCGTAGAGATAGGCCGGCGCCGAGCCGGAGACGGCGGTCGCCGCGTGCATCAGCTGCTCGTCGGCCAGTTCGACCGTGGCGGCGACGGGGGCCAGCAGGGCCTTGGCGGCGTCCAGCGCCTCGGGCGTGTCGGCATAGAGGCTGGCCGCGCCCTGGCCGATGGCGACCGCGGTCGTCGGCATCACCCGCGCCACGCGGCGGCCGCCGAAGGCCTCGGAGATGTCGGCCGCGCGCACGCCGGCGGCGATCGAGACGACGATGGCTTCAGGGGCCAGGTGCGGGACCACGTCCTTGACCGCCTCGCGCCAGATCTGCGGCTTGACCGCCAGCAGCACCACCTTGGCCGCCGACAACGCTTCAAGCGGCGGATTGACCACCGCGCCGGGGAAAGCCTCGGCGGTCGCGGCCGGATCGCGGACGATCAGGTCGGAGAGCGAGAAGGCCCCGGTCTTGCGCCAGCCCTCGATCAGGGCCCCGCCCATGCGGCCCGCGCCGAGCAGAAGGATGGGGGTCATGGGTCAGCTCCCGCGTGTCTGGTGTCGCAGGGCGCTTAGCGCGGCAGGGTGGGCGCGTCACCTCATTGGTGCATGCCGAAAACGAAAAAGCCGCCCGCCCCGGGCCGGGGAGGACGGCTTTCGAAGATCGTTGCGTCGCGGGCCTTACGCCTGGCCGACGGTCTCGAACATGCAGGCGGCCATGGCCTCGTCGGGGGTCTTGGCGCCGTGCAGCAGGAAGTCGAAGGCCGGATAGAAGCGGTCGGCGGCTTCCACCGCCGCGTCGATCATCGAGGCGGCCTGGGCCATGGTCGGACGCTCGCCCGACGGCAGGGCCAAGGCGTGGCGGAACACCACCTCGCCGTCGTCGGTCCAGACCTCGAAGTGGCCCAGCCAGACGCGCTGGTTGATCATCGACAGCAGTTCGTAGGCGGCCGGACGCTTGGTCTTGGACGCCCGCAGGTCGAGCGAGAGGCACAGCTGCAGGCAGTCGGCCTCCGGACGCCAGGCGAACCAGAGCTCGTAATCCTTCCAGTCGCCGGTCAGGGCGAAGGCGAGATCGCCGTCCTCCGTCCGGTCGAAGGTCAGGTTTTCGGCGGCCAGCACGTGCTCGACCACCTCGAGGGGATCCAGCGCCAGCAGGACGTCGTCGTCGGGTTGGGTGTCCATCAGAACCTTTGGCCCCCGGGGGCGATGACGGGCGTGGGACCCGCCGGGTGTCGCCCACGAAAGGAGAGTCTAAGCTGCTTCGCGCGTTTGGCCACAACAGCGTTCACGCTTGAAGCGAGCGGTAAACGATTTATTCGCCCTTTTCGGCGGGTTTGTCGCCCTTCGGAGTCGCCTTCTTCGCGGCGGCCTTCGGGGTCGCGGTCTTCTCGGCCTTCAGCGCGGCGACTTCGGCCTGCAGAGCGGCCACCTGGGCCTTCAGGGCTTCCAGATCATCGCGGCGCACCAGGTCCAGCTCGGCGGCCCAGCGATCGGCCTGGGCGCGGAACGCCGTCTTGGCTTCGTCGCCGGCGGTCTGGGCGATGCCCATGGCGGCCTGGGTGAACTTGGCGAATTCGTCGAGGAAAGGGTTCTGGCTGTGCATCGTCGTTCCGGCCGGGCGCAAATCGCCCACAGTTCTTTATATGGTGCGCAGGGGATGAAAGCGAACCACGAAGCGGGTATCCCTGCGACCATCTGTCCCGAACGGAGCCGTACGGCGTGATCTTTCCCGACATCGACCCCGTCGTTCACATCGGTCCCTGGGCCCTGGAATGGGGCCCGCTGGCCCTGCGCTGGTACGCCCTGGCCTATGTCGCCGGCATCGTGCTGGGCTGGCAGTACGCCATCCGGCTGGTCAAATCGCCCACCCCGTGGGGCGGCCACCGGCCCACGGCCAACGCCGAGCAGATCGACGACCTGGTGCTGTGGATCACCCTGGGGATCATCCTGGGCGGGCGCCTGGGCTACGTCCTCTTCTACATGCTGGTGAACCCCGAGCAGCGCGACGTCCTGGCGGCCAATCCGCTGAACGTCTTCAAGGTCTGGGAAGGCGGCATGTCGTTCCACGGCGGCTTCCTGGGCGTCTGCGCGGCGGTGATCCTGTTCGCCCGCCGCAACGGCATCGACCTCCTGAAGCTGGGCGACCTGGTCGCGCCGGTGGCCCCGATCGGCCTGTTCTTCGGTCGCTGCGCCAACTTCATCAACGGCGAGCTGTGGGGCCGAACCACCGACGTTCCGTGGGGCGTGGTGTTCTGCAACAAGACCATCGAGGCGGCCCATGGCGGCTGCCCCGCGGGCCTGCTGCCGCGCCATCCGAGCCAGATCTACGAGGCGGCGCTGGAAGGCGTGCTGCTGTTCGCGATCCTCCAGGTGCTGGTCTGGCGCTTCAAGTGGCTGCAGCGTCGCGGCGCGCTCGTGGCGACCTTCCTGATCTGCTACGGCCTGTTCCGCTTCTCGCTGGAAGGCGTGCGCAACCCCGACGAGGGCATGCCGAACTTCCCGCTGGGCCTGACCATGGGGATGATGCTGTCGCTGCCGATGCTGCTGGTCGGCGGCTGGCTGCTGTGGCGCGCCCTGAAGACCCCCGTCCCCGCTCCGGAGCCGGTCCAGCCTTGAGCCTGCGAGAACCCGCGCTGCTGGGCCGCCTGAAGGCCCAGATCGCCCAGGACGGCCCGATCAGCGTTCCGGAATACTTCACCCGCTGCCTGCACGACCCCCGCGACGGCTACTACGCCAATCGCCCGGCCCTGGGCGCCGGGGGCGACTTCATCACCGCGCCGGGCCTCAGCCAGATGTTCGGCGAACTCGTCGGCCTGTGGCTGATGGAGACCTGGGACCGCCTGGGCCGCCCTGCGCCCTTCCGCCTGGTCGAGATGGGCCCCGGCGACGGCACCCTGATGAGCGACATCCTGCGCGCGGCCCGCCTGCTGCCCGCCTTCCTCGACGCCGCCGACCTGTGGCTGGTCGAGGTCTCGCCGGTGCTGCGCGCGGCCCAGCAGGACAAGCTTTCCGGCGCGTCCGTGCGCTGGGCCGACCGGCTGGAAGAGGTTCCGGYCGGCGCACCGCTGCTGCTGGTCGCCAACGAACTGCTCGACTGCCTGCCCGCCCGCCAGTTCGTGAAGACCGCCGAAGGCTGGGCCGAGCGAGTGGTGGGCCTGGGCGAAGACGGCGAACTGGCGTTCGGGTTGCGCTCGCTTTCTCCTCCCCCGCGTCGCGGGGGAGGGGGACCGGCGCAGCCGGTGGAGGGGGCGACCACCTCCCTGCCGCCTGACGCCCCCTCCACCACTTCGTGGTCCCCCTCCCCCGCCTTGGCGGGGGAGGAACTGGCGCTCGGATCCATCCTGGAATCCTCGCCGGCCCAGGCGGCGCTGGGCGCCGAGCTCGGCCACAGGGTCGCCCGCGACGGCGGCGCGGCGCTGCTGATCGACTACGGCCGCGCCGCCCCCGAGGCCGGCGACACCCTGCAGGCCCTGCGCGCCCACAGCAAGGAAGGCCCGCTGGACAGTCCCGGCCAGGCCGACCTGACCGTCTGGGCCGACTTCCCCGCGGTGCTGGACGCCGCGCGGCAGGCCGGCGCGAGCGCCCCGCCCGTGATCACCCAGGGCGACTTCCTGCGCGCCCTCGGCATCGAGGCTCGCGCCCAGGCGCTGGCCGCCGCGCGTCCCGATCGCGCCGACACCCTCGCAAGACAACTTGATCGCCTGACCGGAGCGGCGCAGATGGGCGATCTCTTCAAGGTCGCGTGCCTGAGCGCGCCGGGGCTCAATCCCCCGCTCTTCGAGGACGAGGCATGACCAAAGCATCGCTCCCCACCGTCCAGTCGCCCTTGCTGGCGTCCGTGCCGGGCCTGCGCCACGCCTTCTTCACCCGCAACGGCGGCGTCTCGCAGGGGCTGTACGACAGCCTCAATGTCGGTCGCGGCAGCCAGGACGAGCCGGCCGACGTGATCGAGAACCGCGCCCGGGCCGCCGGCTGGTTCGGCGTCGAGCGCGAAGACCTCAACACCTGCTTCCAGATCCACTCGACCATCGCCATCGTCGCCGACGGCTCGTGGGGCGATGCGCGGCCGCAGGGCGACGCCGTGGTCAGCAAGACGCCAGGCGTGGTCTGCGGCGCCCTGCACGCCGACTGCGCGCCCGTGCTGATCGTCGATCCCGAGGCCCGCGTCGTGGCCGCCGCCCACGCCGGCTGGCGCGGAGCGCTGGACGGCGTGGTGCAGGCCGCCGTCGACTCCATGGTCGAGCTGGGCGCGCGCCCCGACCGCATGGTCGCCGCCGTCGGCCCCTGCATCGGCCCGCAGTCCTACGAGGTGGGCCTGGAGTTCTTCGCGAAGTTCGAGGCCGACTGCCCCGGCTCCAAGCGGTTCTTCAAGCCCGGCAAGAGCCAGGACAAGCGCTACTTCGACCTGCCGGCCTTCGTGCTCGACCGCATCGAGACCGCCGGCGTCGAGCAGCGCGAATGGGTCGGCCGCGACACCTGCGCCGAGGGCGACCACTTCTTCTCCAACCGCCGCGCGGTGCTCAGCGGCCAGAAGGACTACGGCCGGCTGCTGTCGGCGATCATGCTGGAGGGGTAGCGGAGAACCCCCTCAGTCGGCCTCGCCGACAGCTCCCCCAGAGGGGGAGCATCGGAGACCGCAGATCCTCCCCCTCTGGGGGAGGTGGCCCGAAGGGCCGGAGGGGGTCCCCTGCGGCCTGAACGACACGAAACGTTCACGAAGCGCAACCTGGAGCCTTAAGAGGATTGCCCCCGGGCGGATCGCTGCTAGAAGGCCCGGCAACGGCGTCCCCCCCACCGAGAATCCAACATGAAGCTGCTGTCCGGCAACTCCAACCGTCCGCTGGCCCAGGCCATCGCGGAGTACCTCGACATGCCGCTGACCCGCGCCCAGGTGCGTCGGTTCGCCGACCTCGAGGTGTTCGTCACCATCGACGAGAACGTCCGCGGCGAGGACGTCTTCGTCATCCAGTCGACGAGCTACCCGGCCAACGACAACCTGATGGAGCTGCTGATCTGCATCGACGCCCTGAAGCGGGCTTCGGGCAAGCGGATCACCGCGGTGCTGCCCTACTTCGGCTACGCCCGCCAGGACCGCAAGACCGGCGGCCGCACCCCGATCTCGGCCAAGCTGGTGGCCAACCTGATCACCCGCTCGGGCGCCGACCGGGTCCTGACGATGGACCTGCACGCCGGCCAGATCCAGGGCTTCTTCGACATCCCGACCGACAACCTGCTGCCCTCGCGCCTGCTGGCCGACGACATCATCAAGAACTACCCGCTGGGCGAAGACCTGATGGTCGTCTCGCCCGACGTCGGCGGCGTGGTGCGCGCCCGCGCTTTGGCCAAGCGCCTGGACGACGCCGACCTCGCCATCGTCGACAAGCGCCGCTCGGGTCCGGGCCAGTCGGAAGTGATGAACATCATCGGCGACGTCGAAGGCCGCCGCTGCATCCTGTTCGACGACATCGCCGACTCGGCCGGCACCCTGTGCAACGCCGCCCAGGCCCTGATCAACCACGGCGCCGTCTCGGTCAGCGCCTACGTCACCCACGGCGTGCTGTCGGGCGCGGCGGTCGACCGCGTGACCAACTCGGTGCTCACCGAGCTGGTGGTCACCGACTCCATTGAGGCCTCCGACCACGCCAAGACCTGCCCGAAGATCCGCTACGTCTCGTGCGCCCCGCTGATCGGCGAAGCCATCCGCCGCATCGCCAACGAAGAGTCGGTGTCGAAGCTGTTCGACTAAGAGACTTCCTGTCCCGGCCAATCCCGGCGAAAGCGGGGGTTGGTCGGGGGCTGGCCGTTAACTCCCACGACCGCGCCGCCACATCGGCGCCACATTTTCCGTCGGCGAAATATCCAACGGAATCCGCGCTCTCGCGGAAATCGCGACATAGTCCCGCTTGTCAAAGTCTGGTTAACGGACTGACTGTCACAATGTCGCCCGTCGGCGATGTTAAGCCGGTTCCAGTCACACGGGGATGTCGTCAGCATGCTTTTCAACCTGCGTCCGCGCGCCGCGATCACGGCCGTCGCGCTCGCCGCGGCCTCGGTCCTGGCCAGTTGCTCCACCCCGCCCGCGCCGCCGCCCCCGCCCGTCGTCCAGGCCCCGCCGGCCCCGCCGCCCATCACCCTGTCGAGCAAGGTGGTCGAGCGCGCCAGCGCCTTCCGCGGCTACATGCAGCGCGCCGGCGCCATCGACGCCAACTTCCAGAACGGCGAGCAGATCCAGGCCTCGCTGAAGGTCGGCGTCGGCTATGAGCAGAAGCATTTCCTCAGCGGCGTCATGTCGTACGGCGCGGTCCTGGCCCTGCAGGATCCGACCTTCGTCAGCGCCGTTCGCGCCTTCGCGGCCGATCCCGCCCAGCGCCAGCAAGTCATCCACCAGCTGATCGCCGACCCGGCCTACGCCGTCGGCTTCAAGGGCTCCGACACCGCCGCCGCCCGCATCATCGACACCCTCGGCGCCGACGGCCTCAAGGTCTACCAGGCCGGCAAGAAGGTGAAGCAGTCGGCCTACGACGTGCAGCGCGTGGCCTGGTCCAAGGGCTTCGTCAGCGATCGCGACGCCCGCCTGGCTTATGCCAAGAGCGCCTCGACCGTCCCGGCCCTGGCCGACACCGCCGACGTGGCCCAGCTGCAGCAGGCGACCCTGGTGACGGTCAACGCCCCGCCGGCCCCGGCGCCCGCCGCCGCCAACATCGACGCCGCCCTCGACGCCACCGCCGCGCCGGCC